>NZ_JBEEAB010000050.1:0-9340 GCF_040120725.1 Actinopolymorpha sp. B9G3
CGACGCGACCACCGCGTCAACGTCTGGCACTCCTCATCGCTCAACACAAGCTCAGCCTTCGGCCGCCCAGTCCTCGCCATCCACCAAACCTACACTTACCCGACGAATTTCAGGCGGAGGACACTAGTGGGCGAAAACGCACGGCCGTGGGAAGCATGCCGACGGCAAAGTAGACGGCGATGACGCATGGACGAAGGCAACACGCCCGCATCGCCCCGACGACGTTCGACCAATGGCTGCAAGCTGGCGCGAGACAGGAGAAAGCGATGTCGCAGGACCCTTATGAGAAGGTGCGGAACACGCTGACCGAGCTTCAGAGCATCGCTCCGCCCTTTCTGGCTTCGGACGGGCAAGTGATGACCGTGCGGGTCGAGTATCCCCCCGGCGATCCCGGCGTTCCGCCGCATCGCCACCCCGGTGGGCCTTGTTTCGGCTACATCCTGGAGGGCGAAATGGTCTTCGAGGTGCAGGGCGAACCGCCGCGGGTGGTGAAGGCCGACGAGGCATTCTGGGAACCGGGCGTGGACGTCATCCACTATCAGGACGCCAACAACCGCACCGACATCCCGCTGCGCTTCGTCGTGACGATGATCATGGCTCCCGATCAGCCGATGCTCGTCTTCTTAGACGACGAAGAGCTCAAGCAGAGCGGTTGGGTACGGCGGTCACCCGCCTGAGCCCTAGCCGAGGTCCTCACAGCGAGGTTGTGGAGCTGGACCTCCAACGTCAGCGTCTGATGAACGGGGCAACGTTCCGCGATGTGCAACAACCAGCCTTCCGTCCGACGGCATATCGCGTCTTGAACAAGATGACGGCGGCGGGCTCAGATCGAGGCCGTCGAACTCGAACGCATTCCTAATCAGTGACGATCCCGAGCGCTCTGAACCCGTCGAGTTTCGGCCCGAACGCGGCCGTGCCGGCCCGCGGTGAGGGAAGCTGACTGACAGCCTTGGCCAGCATTGGTTCCACCGGCCCAAAAAGGAGCACCTCACTGTCTGTCACCGCAGGTCGGTCTGTCGTCTCCGGTTTGACGGTGTTTGCCCAGGTCAGCGCCAGGTTCGAAGGATGATGCCAGCGAATACAAACGTCGGTACGAACCACCAAGCCGTGGACAACCCGGGCAGATCTGCACCCTGATGCAGAATTATCAACCTCGTCGCCGGTCAAGTCCACCGGCGTGGTGTAGCGGTCGTGTCGCGTGGTTCGTTTGTTAGTTAGGTGTTTAGGGCCTTGGCTGAGGTCTGTTGCGGTCGCTTCCTCCGGGGTCGTGGTGGTGGTGCGGGCTTTGGTGAGGAGGACGAGGCCGAGGTAGCGGCGGCATTCGGTCCATTCGTCGGGTTCGGCGAGGTCGGCGCCGACGAGGCGGATGAGCGCCTTGCGGTCGGGGAAGATGCTGACGACGTCGGTGCGGCGGCGGACCTCGCGGTTGAGTCGTTCTTGGGGGTTGTTGGACCAGATCTGGCGCCATCCCCGGCAGATCCGCACCCCGATGCCGGGCGGTCGCCACGTGCGACGTCGGTTCCCGACCGGCGAAGCCCTCGGCTGACCGGACGCGCAGGTCTTAGCTTCCTCGTCGTCTTCGTGCTCGTTGGGCGCCATCGCCTGGGCCGGCGCACCGCCCCGGGGCCATCTGCAGCAGCTTCTCCGCGGCGATCTTCCAGGCGCAGGGGCCGAACTCGTTGTTCTCCTCGCGCGTGTTGTGCTCGGTGACGTTTGCCTGACGAGGCCGCGTTACCTCCGCGCCGCCGTCGGTGCGGTTCGCAGCTCGATGCTGTCAGGCTAGCCGGCCGTTCAGGTCGTTGTCGCCGTGGACGCCGCTGTTGCCCGGGCTGGCGTCACTGGGGCTGGCGTGCCCGGGGTGTGACGTTGCAGGTCGGCACGGCGACTCCCACGCGTTGCGTTGCGTGGCGTCGGTGTCCGGGCCGGAGGTGCGCAAGTGCTTCGGCCGGGATGACATCACGTTGAGAAGATGCTGGCGGGTTTACGACTGACGATTCCCGGTGAGGCTCCTTGTGCCGGGCTCGCGTCTGGCGACGGGCGGGCCCCGAGGCGTCACCAGCTGCCACTGCATCGCTTCGGCCGCCCGCCCTCCTTCCCGGACCAGCGAGTCTCACTTGGCGTTCGGCTACCGAGACCGATGCGCGGGTTCGGCCGAGGCGATGGCATGAGGCCTGGAGCCGGTGGGTGAGAGCGGTGTGACGGCGGTCGGCGCCGGGGGTGCGGACGGCGACAGCCAGGGCCTTATGGGAGCCGACGAGGATGACGAGTTTCTTGGCGCGGGATGGCGGCCCACCCAAGGCCGCGACAACGCCGAATGCAGGCATGTCGCAAGATCAGGATCGTGTCGCAAGCCAGATCCTGGGAGTGCCCCCGACCCACAGCAGACCAGACCCAGGCCCGCCACAGCGGGTACTCGTGGTTGTGCAGGGCTTCCCAGCTTTCCGGCGACGGGACAAGGAGAATTCAACGAGGCCAGCACCGGAATCCGCGGCTGCCTGCCGGCTCAGGGCCTGGTCAGGCGGTCCTAGCCTGGTCGAAGACCCATGCTCGCTCCCGAAGGGGTAGGGGGCTGTGAAGCTGCATGTGCCCGCTGTCGACGGCGCTCCCGACTACACTCCCGCAAACTGGCGCACTGCTGCGACCGCGTGATGCAAGTGCTGCGTGCCTGCGAGACCAGCAACCCGGAGATCGAATGCCGCGTCGTCACCTCGGATGAGGACGGCCAGGCCACCAAGGACTACCCGAGTGGGCTGTGGAATCTCCACCAGCTCCGGCACTCGGCGTTGACCCACGCCGCTGAGACCGGAGCGTACGCGTGGACGCTGCTCGCCTACTCCGCTCACCGCTCGGTAGCCTCACTGGCCCGCTACGCCAGGGTGTCGCAGAGACCTCAACCGCTGGCAGCAAGACCGCGACCCGGATCGCCGACGGTGAGTTAGTCGCTGGGGCGTCGCCTCGCCGTCCAGCGCGTTGAAGTTGCTCTCGGTTCGGCTGTTGCTAATCCCTCCGAGCGACCGTCCGGGGAGGCTGCTGACCCGGTCACGTCCAGCTATCCATCTCGCAGCTTGATGAACAGCCACGGCCCGTCCACCAACGTCTCATATGACGCCACGATCCTTGGGCGCCGCTACAAAGCTGCCTGCCACAGGCGTGCGCTCTCCTCCGGCATCGGCCCCATCTGCTTCCACTCCGAGTGCAGCTGCGAATACAGGAACTCCATTTCGCGGTCAGCGTGCTGAAAGCACA
Source organism: Actinopolymorpha sp. B9G3 (assembly GCF_040120725.1). Lineage (NCBI taxonomy): Bacteria > Bacillati > Actinomycetota > Actinomycetes > Propionibacteriales > Actinopolymorphaceae > Actinopolymorpha > Actinopolymorpha sp. B9G3. Next base: position 3,247 of record NZ_JBEEAB010000050.1, read on the forward strand.
CCGGCCCCGATGCCGAAGAAGATGCTCACCGAATCCTCCAGCTCCCGATTGCTCGGCGACAACGAGGATCGCCGGGCGGGCCAGCACAAAGAGCACGCAACCTCGTCGATGCATAGCGGCAGTAACAACCCTCCGTTCGGAGATGCGTGATGGAGTCGACAGGCGTGCCGGCGCTACCACTCGTCCGGGCTTGTCAACGGACGCCGAAATGGACTTCACGGTTCCTCGGGTTCTACCGCAGGGGTCAGTATTCAAAGTCCGGCGACACGGCCAGCCGCGGGGTCGGATCGGGATCTTGTCTGCCGGGATTTCGAGCTTGGCGAGAGCTGTTCCTCGTGCGGAGATCAGCAGCCGCAGGTAGTCGATGACCACGTCGCGCACGTCCAGTGCTGCCCGGTCTCGGTGTTCTTGCAATGCAGGAGGCCGTATCCGTTCGGCCTTGCGGGTTGCCCGAGGTGCTGGCAGATCTCTCGGTACGGCCCCTCCCCGCCCAACTTCTCCGGCGTGAAGAAGGAGTACTCGACGGGCGTGAGCATCACTAGGGCTCCCGGGTCGTTTCCTGAGCCTGTGCATCCGGACCAGCTCGCGTTGCTGCCGGACGGTGTCGACATCGGCCGCCGCGGCAGCCGGCTCCGCTGTGATTATCACCGTGGCGCGCTACGTCTGCGGAGGTGCTCGCCGGGTTCGTCCGTTCCGAGCGGGCGTCACCTTGCCTGCACGGGGGTGACCGTGCTCCCGCTGGTCCGGGACTCCGGCCGGGACCGGGCCGGCGGGGGCAGCGGCAGGTTGGCGGTAGCGTGTGAGGTAGTCCTGCCAGTTCCAGTGGCGTAGGAACGTCTTGGCAGCCTTGCGTCCGTTGTCGTACAGGCGCTGTAGCTGCCTGCCGTCGAGGTCGAACTCGACGATGCCGGCGGGGGTGGTGTCGACGCGGATGGTTCGTGCATCTACCCAGGGCAGGTTGAGGCGGGTCTGGTCGTGGCCGGCGATGGTCGTGGCGACCAGGGAGGTCAGCAGGCGTATCGGCGGTAGCTGCGGAATGCCGAGGACCCACGGCCTTGGGAAAGTCATGACTTTGCGGAAGCCCTGGCCGAGGACCGGAAGCAGCTGCGTGTTGTCTTTGGGCAGCGTGGGCAACAGCTTGATTCCGAACGTTGGCCACCGTGGGGGCTGTCCGTCGGTACGGTCGAAGGCGTCGATGGGGAAGTTGGACAGTACCCCGCCGTCGACCAGGGTCGAGTCCATCCCGGTTTTGGGGTTGGTGAGGGTAAACGGTTCGAAGAAGAACGGGATCGACATGGAGGCGCGGACCGCGTCGACGACCGGCTGTGTCCGTGGATCCAGTCCGTAGATCCGGCGGTAGTCCCACGGCAGGCGGACCAGCTGGCCCAAGGTGAGGTCGGTGGCCATCACCACCAAACTGAACCGCTGGTCTTCTGCCAGGGTGGCGTCTGGGTCGTCGATCTGCAAATCCGCGAACGTCTTCACGCCCTGTTTTTCCAGCTGTCGGCCCAGCCATTCCTGGAGGTAATCGCCTTCGTAGATGCCGCGTTGGACGAGCATTGAAAGGCTTTTGCCGACGACGGGAATGCGGTCCAGGGGCGACTTGTCACAGAACTTGCGGTAGTCCACCTCGAGCATGATCTTCTGCAGCTCGTCCATCGGCATGCCGGCGGCGACCAAGGCTCCGGCCACCGCGCCTGCGGAGGTGCCGGCCACCCGCGGAAACTCATACCCTGCCCGGTCCAGCTCGTGGAGCGCTCCGACCAGGCCAATACCTTTGACGCCCCCACCTTCCAGCACAAGGTCGGCCTTCCTGGCTTCGGCCATCTTCTTCCCCCGTCCGCCTCGGCCGCGGCTCAATCAGCACTGTGGCGGCGTAGGGCCGTTCAGCAGCTCCTACTAGGGGACTCGCCCCAGTCCCGCCCGACGCCCCTCGCACATCTACCCCGTTCTCAGATACCCAGTCCGACCAGGATCGCGACATCCCGGAACGGCGGCCTGCAGCGGCGTAAGGCCAGAGCAGCTGTCGCAGAACCGATCTCAAGACGGCACGGTCGGTGGTGCCCCCGCAACCGTGAGGGAAACCGGAACGACGACCTGATCGTGGAGCCACCACGGCTCTCCACCCATGCCTGTGCACCGGAGGAGTCTCCGACAAGACGTCGGAGACTGGCGCAGCAGCCAGTGGGTTCATGCCCAAACCGCACGACCCAAAACCGGTATCGATACCCTTCCCACGAGGCTTCGCCCAGGCCGAGCGCGGCCGCCGTCTGCTCCTCGTCGGACAGGTCGCCAACCGCCCGACGCGGCGGAAGCGGCGCGCACCACAGCACGGCGGGAACCGTACTGATGTAATCATGCTCGGCGTGGTTGGGCTGCCGCCCGAGATCGATGATCTGGATCTGGTAGCGCGAGCGCGACGAGCGCCTCGCGCTGCGCGGTGAGGTCTTGATCGACGGTCGAGACCCGGGCGTAGCCGATCTTGGGATCCGGGGAAGTCCGGAACAGGATTGACACGCTAAGGGCCGGGGTGTTGGTAACAACGCCTCCATGAACACCGTTACGGTGTCCAGTTTGCTGAACAGGCCGGACTTCCGTTCCGGTCGTCAGCGTGGTCGGAACGGGTTGTCGCTGTGGGCAGCTCGTTGGCCGATCTCGCCGCGTCGGTACCGTTCGGCCTGCCAGACATCCCAGGCCCGCTACAGCCAATGCGCGCGCCGAGCAACTCGGCGAACAGCTCGAACAGGCTCGCGAGCTCGAGCAGACCGGCGCCGACCGGGACCAGGCCGCCGAACAGCTGCGACAGACCGCAGCCCAGCTGGAGGCGACCCGCGATCAGCTGATCGCTGCCACCACCGCACGCGACGACCTGGCCCAGCAACTGACCGCCGCCCGGCAGAAACCGCCGACCTGGCGCGTGAACGCGACTAGCTCGCCGTCCAGCTCGAGCGGCGGCAGGCATCAGCTCCAACGTGCCGAGACCGCCGAGCGGGCCGTCAGCCGAGCAGAATTTCCCCGTCGAACAACTCACCACACAGACCGCCGAGCAGCGTTACCAACTCCGCGACGCCACCGCAAACCGGGAGGCGCTCCAGACCGAACTCTCCAGGTCCGCGCCGACCTGGCCGCCGCCCGCGACCAAGCCGAGACCGACCGCACCGCCGCGCAACAACGACTCGACGATCTCCGCACTGAACACGCCACAAAGCTCGACGACCTCCGCGAACGACTCCCCCAACCCACCACCGAAACGACAGGCAAGGCACCCCGCCGCCGCCCGGCCGAGTATCTTCCTTCTCCGCTCTCCGCTCTCCGCTCTCCGCTCTCCGCAGTCCGCTCCCGAGCGCGGTGTGGGGGTGGGTCGACCTCGGCGTGTCTGGACCGCGACACCAGGGTTGAGGAAGATCGGCACAGCGATTAGCGCGAACGATGACCTTGTTTCAGGTCGCCGCCGGCTGTAGGCACCGACGAGCGCCGTGGTCGCCGCGTCGACGCCGGCCAACGCGGTTGCGGCGCCTGTTCCGTGGGGATGACGAGACCGACGCCGGGGCGCGCCAGGTCCGGATCCGTGATCGTCTCCACCAGGCGTATGCCAGGTGTCAACGCACGTAGGTGGGACCAGCCGGTTTCGGCGGTCGGTCGCGTTTCTCGCCGAGTCCGGCGTGCGCCAGTTCCTCGACATCGGCACCGGGCTGCTGACGGCCAACAACACCCACGAAGTAGCACACGCGATCGCGCCGGAATCGCCTGTCGTTCGCGTCGACAACGATTCCCTGGTGCTCGTGCGCGAGCGGGCATTGCTCGTAAGCACGACAGAGGACGCAACCGCGTACATCGAAGCCGACCGCCGCGACCCCGCGGCATCCTCGACGCCACCGCGGCAACGCTCGACCCCGACCAGCCGGTCGCCGTCACGCTCATGGGGATCCTGCACCACGTAACCGACACCCCAAGCCAAGGCGATCCTCGGCGAGCTGATGGCACCGCTGCCCTCCGGCAGCCACCTCGCCCTCTCCCACGCCGCCAACGTCGTACACGGCCCGTCATCTGACGACGTGCGTGTCGGGGGTGCGTGCCGGACACGCGTTGGTTCCCCTGATGCGTCGAACCGCCGGAGACCCTAACCCACCGCCCGGTCTCTGCTGGTCTGCCATGAGGCCAATCTAGGCTTCGTTTCATATCAATATAAACAAAACGAAACGATACGAACGTTATGAGGTGGTTTGTTGGGCTCGGCTCCGCCGTGCGGTGCCCGGCGGGGAAACCCCCAAAGGCCGGCCCAATTGACGTGGCCTCGCACGCGTAGCACCGCATCCTACGCCGAGGAGCGACGGGGCATGTCGCTCCTTTTTGACATCCTCGACCTTGAGGGCAATCCCGGCGCCCTTTTTTGACAAGTCGTGAAGAGATCAGCGAACCTCTGTCGATGCCTGCGAATACCTCACAGGTAGTTAGCCGCACTAATTTCACTATCGGCGGGAAGATCGGAGAGCCTAGACGATGCGGGACAAAGTTGTGAAAGCTGGCGTATGCGGTGTCAGCCTCATTGCAGGAGTCGGCTTACTGGTCGGTTGCTCCGAGGCGCCTTGGATGGAACTCTCCCAGAACGCGTCCGCGCCACGCCAACTCCATGACCGTCCGCCACGTACCGAGTCGGGGGTCCTGCCCGAGCGTTTGTACGTCGATCCCACCCAGCAGTCCACTCTGTGGGCCAAGAAGAATCCTTCCGACGAGCGCGCCAAGACCATCGAGGAAACCATCGCCAACAAGCCCGTGGCGCGCTGGTTCGGCGACTGGAACAAACGCATCACGGCGGAGACGAGCGAGTACGTCGAGGCGGCCGCCGACGCCGGCAGCCTCCCGGTACTCGTCGCCTACAACATCTACGGGCGCGACTGCGGGTCGCACAGTGCCGGTGGCGTCGAGAGCCCGGACGACTACCGCACCTGGATCACGTCGTTTGCCAAGGGCATCGGATCGCACCCCGCCGTGGTCATCCTCGAGCCCGACACGCTGGCGCAGATCGACTGCATTCCCGACGAGGCCGGCAAGAAGACCCGGCTCGATCTCATCAAGTTCGGCGTGGACCAGCTGGCCGAGCACGCGCCCCATGCAATGACGTACATCGATGGCGGCAACGCCAACTGGATCCCGCCCGCGACGATGGCCGACCGACTGGCCGCGGCGGGTGTGGGCAAGGCCCGCGGCTTTAGTGTCAACGTCTCCAACTTCTACTCGACGGCCGAGAGCGACACCTACGGCGGAGCGATCCGTAAGGCCCTGGCATCCAAATACGGCCTTACCAAGTCGTACGTCGTCGACACGAGCCGGAACGGCAACGGCTCAGCGAACGGCGAATGGTGCAACCCCGCCGGCCGCAAGCTGGGCACTCCTGCCCGGCTGGTCGGCCTCGGCGAGCCCAAGGAGTTCGAGCTCTGGATCAAGGCGCCGGGTGAGTCCGACGGCACGTGTGGTGCCGGTGCCACGACGACGGCCGGGGAGTTTTCTCCGGACCTGGCGGCCGGCCTGATCCAGGGTCGCTGACCGGCGGTCCACCGTCGATCCGACGTGACCAGTCGGGGTCTCCGGGCGACGCGGCCCGGGGGCCCCGGCCGGTCCGGCTCTGGCGCCGTTCGCTCCGGGTCACCAACCCCACTCAAAATCGGCTCCCAGCCGTCGCCGTCCGACCGGGTGAGCACCTCGCCATGGGTATTGCCGGGCTCACTTGCTCGCGAACTCTTCGACGTCCCGGCACTCACCGGGGCCGCCACCGAGGCTGGGCGGGAGACGCTCGTCGAGCTAATCGCCGGGCTCGCTGAGCGGGCCCAGGACCCGGGAAGCGCCTGCTCCCTAGCCTAGCCGTGGTCGACGCGATGGCTTCGCGGCCAGGCGAGTTCCCGACCCCGGAGGCCCAGTGGCAGCGGATCCAGCCGGGCACCGGTGGTGGGACCGGCCGTGGGTGACGGGCAGAAGGTGAAGCTGGTCAACCAGCTGCTTTGCGGCGTACACATTGCGGTCGCGGCTGAGGCGTTGGCGTTTGCCGAGGCGATCGGGCTCGACGCGGGCGCGTGCTGGGAGATCATCCGGCACGGCG
>NZ_JBEEAB010000051.1:0-9072 GCF_040120725.1 Actinopolymorpha sp. B9G3
GGCTATCGCGCCGTTGCCACCCGATACGACAAACGCGACTACATCTGGCGCGGCACAATCGACATCGCATCGATCAGAATCTGGCTCCGCGACCCACCAACCCAAGATCTACGGGACACGCCCTAGCTTCCAGGCGGTGGTCCCGACCGTCGTCCCTGGAGGTCACCGTGGAGACTCCCGCATCCGATCCGCTCCTCAGCCACGCGCAGCTCTCCCGTCGGGGTGTGATCACGCTGGCCGGCGCCGGTGTCGCGCTCGGCGCGCTTGGTGACGACGCCGTGGCAGTGCCGGCTGACGCGGTTCCGGCTGATGCCGCGCAGGCGGCTCCCTCGTCTCTCGGCGCGTCCGAGGCGGCGGTTGTGCCTCGCCTGTTGAACGGTGCCCGGTACCCGATCGGCATGTGGTGGCCGCCGCATCCCTTCGCGACGAACGACGAGCGGTACGCCGAGATGGCCGAGGCGGGCTTCACGTTCGCAATCGGCGGCAACTACCTCAACGACCAGTGGATCACCCGCTGGGCCCTGGCCGCCGCCGAACGCGCCGGACTCGACTTCGTACCCGTCGATCCCGACCTCGGCACGCTGACGCACTCGTTCGACGCGGGGGTTCCGGACGACCGGCCCTTCGTGCTGAGTGACGAGGAGGTCGTGGAGGGTGTACGCCAGGCGCTGGGGCGGTATCCCGGTCAGGCGTTCGCCGGGATCAACCTCTACGACGAACCGTCACCACCGAAGTTCGCGACGCTGGCGAAGTACGTCGCCGCGGTCCAGGCGCTCGCCCCGGAGGCCCTTCCGTACATCAATCTCTTCCCGTCCAACGACATCGCCTACGTGCGCGGGTTCGTCGAGACTGTACGACCGCCGTTCGTGTCGTTCGACCGCTATCCGCTGCTGCTCGGCGGCGACGACCAGGGCTGGTGGGACAACCTGCAGATCGTGCGGACGGTCGGGCTCGAGGCCGGCATCCCGTACTGGGTGTTCATCCAGAGCATCAAGTACGCCAACCACCGGATGCCGACGGCGGCCGAGCTGTCGTGGCAGATCGGGATCGCGCTCGCCTACGGCTACAAGGGGATCCAGTACTTCACCTACTGGACGCCTGATCCGGCGCGGGGTGAGGCGTTCGAGCCGGCTCTCATCACGGTCGACGGGAGGCGCACGGACCTCTGGCATGCCGCGAAGAAGATCAACCCGATGCTGCAGGCCGCAGGTACGCGGATCCTGCCGCTGACGAGCCAGGCCGTCAGCGTGACGGGTGTGGACGCACCGCCCGCCGGCCTTCCGGTGTTCGAGGCCGACGAATGGATCGTCGACGCGACCGGGGCCCCGGTCGTGATCGGCGCCTTCGCGGCAGCCGGTGACGCGTCGAGCCGGACGTTGATCATCGCCAACTACAGCCACGCGGGCGAGGCTCGGGCGACGCTGACGTTCGGGCAGGATGTGACCCGTGTCGAGTTCGAGGAGTCACCCGGCCAGCGGCCGCCCAGGGTCGTCGGCAACCCCGCCGACATCCGGCTCCCCGCGGGCGGCTTCGCCGTCGTCACCCTCACCAAGGCCTGAGGAGGATGGTCCGGCGCAGGGCGAGCCTGCGCAGGACCGGCTGGAGCGCGCCTTCCGCCAGCTGCTCGTGGCGGATCACCGGGTCCGGGCTGCGCTGACCTACGGCTCGCGCCCGGCCGGGCTCGGCGACGCCTTCTCGGATGTGGAGTTCTGGGTCTTCCTCGACGATGCCGAGCTCGGCTCATGGTCGGTCATGGATTGGATCGGCCAGGTTGCGGAACCGGATCTCCTTGTACGCAACGAGTCCGGTGGCTGGGTCGCCGTGGTCGACCGGCACATCCGGGTGGAGCTGCACGTGTGGCCGGCGTCCGAGACCGAGGTCGTACGCAGCTGGCCGGGCAGGGGAGCGCCGGTCGAGGCGATGCTCGTCGTCGACCGGGACGGTCGGCTCGCGCCAGCACTGGCGGAGCTTCCCGTGCATGCTCCCGCGCCCTCCACGTCCCTCGAGGTCGCGGAGCTGTGCGGCAGATTCGCGAACTGGTGGCTCCTCGGCCGCAACGTCCTCGCGCGAGGAGAGTACGAACGCGCTGTCGACGCCCTCGCCCACATACGCCGGCACCTGCTGTGGATGGCGCGCCTGGCCGAAGGTGCGACCGATCGGTGGCTCACGCCGTCGAGGTTGGCGGAGCGGGACCTGTCGCGCGAGATGCTGGACGCCCTCCAAGGGATCGGCACAGGAACCGGGCGTGGCGACGACCTGGCTGACGCCTTCGTCGCGGCGTGGGAACTCGGCATCCGGCTGTGGAGTTCGCTGGCACAGAAGTGGGAGTTCCACCTTCCTCCGCTCGCGGAAGGCCGGTCCGCCCCGGACATCCCCACGTAGGTCGACGCCCGCGGGCGCCCCGGAGTGGGACGGCTGAACGGCGTCAGGTCACCAGGCGTCGACGCCGAGTAGCTTGCGGCCAAGTGGTCCGGCGGCGGCGAGTTGGCGCTCGTTGAAGCGCCCAGGTGCGGGAGCCTTGCCCGCGCCGTGCGGGTGGTCCTCCCGGGCGTACCGCATGAACTGCGCCACCCGCGCCACCGGCTGGCGGTTGTGCGACGCGCCGTGCGGCATCAGGTGGTGCAGCAGGGCGAAGTCGCCCGCCTCGCCAGTGACCTCCACGCTCTCCAGGTGGGTGATCCGCTTCCAGTCGTCGTGCAGGTGCCGGCCCTGTGGATGCGCGCGCGACTCCTCCTCGACGATCTTGTGGCCGCCGGGCACGATGTGGATGCCGCCGCCGTCGGGAAGAACGTCGGTGAAGTAGTAGCAGCCGCCGACCTGGACCTCCTCCAGCGTGAAGAGGAAGTTGTCGACGTCCTTCGGTACGGAGGCGTCGATGTGCAGCGTCTGGCTGCGTGGAGTGTCGCGGTGCATGTCATTGCGCATGGTGACGCCGAGCGAGCCGTCGAAGACCCGGAGCCGGTGGGACTCCAGAAGTTGCGCGGCCACGTGGTACAGGCGTTCGTTGGCCCAGAGCGGCAGGAGTTCGGGTGTGTCGTAGGTGTGGTCGCCGGGCGTCGCCATCGGCTTGATCCGCCCGTCGGCGGTGTGCCAGTGCTCGGGGATGTTCAGGTCGCGGGGGATCATGTCGAGGATGAGGTCGCGGTAGTACGCGGCCTCCTCCCTCGAGATGGCACCGCGGACCACCACGTAGCCCTGCTCCCAGAACTGTTCGATCTCGGTGTCGGTCAGGACCTTTGGTGTGTCGACCACGGCGGTCACGATGCACTCCTCGGCTGTTCCAGTGGGGCGGCGTCGGACCGCCGCACCTCAACGGTACGAAGGCGACCGGCATGGTGGCAGCGGGTTTGCCAGCATCGGCCAGCGCCACGGGCGCCACCAACGACGACCCCTCGCCCAACCGGCCGCGTCAGTAGCCGGCGGCCTTGTCGACGACGTGGGTCAGCGACTCGCCGTCGACGAAGCGGCGGAGGTTCGCGATGAAGATGTCCACCGCGCGCTGTCGCGTCTGTGGTGTGGTTGCTCCGTTGTGGGGCGTGATGATCGTGTGGGGCGCGGTCCAGAACGGGCTGTCGGCCGGCAGCGGCTCCTGCCCGTGTGCGTCGATGCCGGCGCCGGCGATCCAGCCGTTCTGCAGGGCGGCGAGAAGAGCGTCGTCGTCGGCGATACCGCCGCGGGAGAAGTTGACGTAGTAGGCGGTCGGCTTCATCGCCTGGAACTCCGCCTCGCCGAGCATTCCCCGCGTCTCCGGTGTGATCGGCGCGGTCAGGACGAGGAAGTCCACCCGGGGAAGGATCTTGTGCAGCTGGTCCGGCCCGTAGACCTCATCGACGTTCGGGGTGGGCTGCGGGTTGCGGCGGATACCCAACACCTGCATGTGGAACGCCTTCGCCTTCAGCGCGAGGTCGACACCGGAGTAGCCGAGGCCGAGGATGCCGACCGTGAGACCGTTGAGCTCACCGTGGGTGTGCCGTTCCCAGCGTTGTTCGTTCTGCGCGCGTACCCACCGCATCGCGTCGCGGTTGAGCATCAGCATGAGCATGATCGCGTGCTCGGCCAGGGGTACGGCGCCGTTGCCCTTCGAGCAGGTGACCGTCACCGGGCTCGCGACCATCTCGGGAAAGACCTGGTTGTTGGGTCCCGCGGCCCAGCTGTGCACCCATGCCAGGTGTGATGCCTTGGCGAGGTTGGTCGCGTCGACGTGGCCGGCCACCACATGCGCTGACCCGATCTTGTCCGCCAGTTCGTCGCCGGCGTACCGCTCGACGGTGGCCTCGGGGACGGCTGCGCGGATCTGGCCGAACTGGTCGTCGGTGACGCTGGTGACAAGCACGAGGGGGTCGCGCATGGATCACTCCACTCCACAGTCATGTCTGGGAAGACCTGCAGGTCAGGGAAAGACAGGCTGGTCCGGGAAAGCGCTTTACGCGCCCAGGATCTCACTGTTGGGCCCATCCGTGCGAACGGATGGCTGGCCGATTCCCGTCCTGTCGCGCGACGCGGAGACCGGATGAGCCGCGCGGCTGACCCGTCAATCCAGCCTTGACGTGACCCAGGCGGCGACCTGATCCACCACGGTGGCCGGCTCACAGGCGTAGGAACTGAACGACGGCTCGATGTGGTCACGCAACCATGCGGCGAACCCCAGTTGCCGGGCGACGAAGTCCTCGTCGGTTCCCCGCCACGGCGGTCGCGCACGCAGGCGTTCGACGAGTACGTGGTCCGGGCAGTCGAGCAGGCAGGAGTGGATCGGTCCGACGAGCTGGCGGGTCGGCAGCGTCTCGAGCTGGTCAGGGGTGATCGTGCCGCACAGGACGGTCGAGCGGCCGTTCTGGGCGATCCCGTGCGCGATCTGCAGCCACGTGGCTCGCCAGGCATCCCAGCCGAGGGCGGCGATGTGCAGGGTGAGGTCGACGTCGAAGACCTCACAGCCGACGAGTTTTCGCGCCAGCGCCGGCACAATCGTCGTTTTCCCGCACCGCTGGCGCCGATGACCACAAAGAGCGGACGGAGCGGCACCAGGCGTACCCATCCACAGCGGGGACATCGCAGTTGGGAGCCGTCGCCGCGTGGACGAAAGCCCGTTCCGGGCCCGCACTGCAGGCAGAACTCCACCTCGACTGGTTTCTCCGGCGTCGTCTGCATCGGTCGGGCACGCTACCCGCGACGCCCGTGAGGCCAACAGGTTTCGGCTCCGAGCACTCAGCACCGGGCTGTCCGACCTACCGCATAGCATCGGCCGGGTGCTGACACCTGACTGTCCGATCGAGACCGACCGGCTCCTGCTACGGCCGTTCACCCCGGATGACCACGACGCCCTGTTCGACATCCAGCGTCGTGCCGACGTGGCCCGCTACCTGTACTGGGAGCCGCGCCGTGCGGAGGAGATGCCCGACGTCCTGGCGAAGCGGATCAGCCGGAGCTGCATCAGGTCCGAGGGCGACGGCCTCGCGCTTGCCGTCGTACGCCGTGACACCGGCGCACTGGTGGGCGACCTCCTGGTGTTCTGGGTGAGCCGCGAACACCGGCTGGGCGAGATCGGGTACATCTTCCACCCCGACCATGGCGGGCAGGGATTCGCCACCGAGGCGGCGGAGGTCGCCCTACGGCTCGGCTTCGAGGGACTCGGCCTGCACCGGATGATCGGGCGCCTCGACGCCCGCAACGTCCGCTCCGCCCGGCTCCTCGAACGGCTCGGGATGCGACGCGAGGCGCACTTCGTGGAGAACGAGTACGTCAAGGGCGAATGGACCGACGAGGTTGTCTACGCGATGGTGGAGACGGAGTGGCGGGCCACCAGGGCACGTGACGACACTCGCGTCAGCCGCGCACCAACTCCTTGAACCGCCGGCCACGTTCGACGAAGTTGCCGAACATCCCGTAGCTCGCACAGGCGGGCGACAAGAGCACCGTGTCTCCTGGCCGGGCCACGCTGCGCGCTGCCGCCACGGCGTCGTCGAAGCTCGCCGCGCGGTGCAGCTCGAACCCGTCCGGCTCCCCCGGGGACTCCCGCATACGAACGGATTCGGCGACAGTTTCCCGCGGACGAAGGGACTCCGCGATCGCGTCGGCGGTCTGGCCGAACACGACGGCGGCGCGGCAGCGCTCCCGTACCCGACGTCCGAGGTCTGCGAAGGGCAGCTTCTTGTCGTAGCCGCCGAGCAGGATCACGAGCGGTCCGGTGAGCGTGTCGAGAGCAGCGAGAGTGCGTTCGGGGGTGGTGGCGATCGAGTCGTCGTAGTAGGTCACGCCGTCGCGTTCGACGACGTACTCCATCCGGTGCTCGACACCGGCGAACGACCCGAACACCTGCTCCGCGGCGTCGCCCCAGCCGTCGAACGCCCCCGCCGTCGCGGCGACGGCGGCGGCCATGTTGTGCAGGTGGAACCGGCCGGCCAACCGTCTCGCCGACACGTCCAACACCCGCCCACCGTGGTGGATCGACTCACCCTGGATCCACGTGCCGCTCATGGCGTCGCCCGTCTCGCCGAACCACCGGGTCGTGCCGCCGGCGAAGTTTCGTACGACCGGATCATCGGCGTTGAGCACCCGGAGGCCACCGTCGCCTTGGTGGGCCACGATGGCGCGCTTGGCGGCGACGTAGCGGTCCATCGAGCCGTGCCGGTCCAGATGGTTGGGCGTGACGTTGAGCACGACCGCGACCTGCGGGCTGCGCCGGATCGCGTCGAGGTTCTCCAGCTGGAAGCTCGACAGTTCGAGGACGACGACGTCCTCTGGCGCGATCTCGTCCACGACCGGAAGCAGCGAGACTCCGATGTTGCCGCCGAGCCAGGTGCGCCGCGGCCCTTGCTCGAGGATCCTGGCGATGAGCGTGGTCGTGGTCGTCTTGCCGTTGGAGCCGGTGATGCCGTAGACCGTCCGGGCGCGACACAGCTTGACGAAGAGGTTCAACTCGGTCTCGACGGCGGGCGCGAGCGACAGCCAGGGAGAGTCAAGCGGTACGCCTGGGCTCGCGACCACGAGATCTGCCTGGCGAAAGTCCTTCTCCCGGTGCTCGCCCAGATGGAACTCGACCGGCCAGCCGGCCAGCTCGGCAACGGATGCGTGCAGATCCTCAGCGGACTTGAGATCGGTGACGGTCACCCTGGCGCCCGACCGGCAGAGGTACTTCGTCACCCCGACACCCGCGTCGAACAGGCCGAGACCCATCACCGTCACGCGGGCGCCTTCCAGGCGCGGAACATCGACCAGCATCCGCCCATCCTCTCGCAGTCGGATGGCCGACCGGGCGGACTCAGCCGGTTGGCGTCAGACGGTGAAGGATCTGCCGGGTCTGCTGGTCGGCGGGGAAGAACGACTCGACGGCCAACTCCGCGACGGTGACATCGTTCGGGCTCCCGAAGCTGGTGACCGTGCTGTGCAGGTGAAGCTCCCCAGCCGGGTGCGCGAGCTTCAGGGTCAGCAGAAGCTCTCGGGAGGAGGCTTCGTATGGCCGGTCCAGGGCTGCGGCGACGCCGGGATATCCGCGGATCTCGGCGAGGAGGTCGGCCAGCCTCGGGTCGCCCGTGAGCCGTGCGAGACGGGTGAGGCGGTGACCGAGGTGGGCGGTCCAGTCGTCCCGGTTGCGGATCCGCGGCGCCAGGCCGTCGGGGTGCAGGCTGAGCCGGTACACGTTGATCGGCTGCGCGAGAAGCGCCGCATCGACATCGACCAGGAGCGGTGCGATCGCATTGTTGGTGCGTACGACATCACCGCAGCGGTCCAGGACGAGTGCCGGATAGGGCTCGTGGCCGGCGAGCAGGCGTTCGAGCGCATCGCTGATCGCGCGGGACTGTGCGCTGTCCAGGCCGGTCTCGGCGTAGGCGGGGGCGTAGCCCGCGGCGAGCAGGAGAGCGTTCCGTTCGCGCAGCGGTACGTCGAGTTGGTCGGCCAGAGCGAGCAGCAGCCTCCGGCTGGGCTGGGACCGGCCGGTCTCCACGAAGCTCAGATGTCGGGCGGAAACGCCGGTGTCCAGGGCGAGGTCGAGCTGGCTCCGGCCGCGTAGGCGCCGCCACTCCCGCAGCAGATCACCGACCTGCGGGTTGTCGGCGGGGGCCAGCGGGGTCACGGTCGGTGGGCTCCTCACCGCACCGACCATAGGCCGTCGCCCATTCGCCCGGCGACTACCTGGGAGGTAATCGACACGACGACCCGAGTCGCCGAAGCTCGTCTCGCAAGGTCACGCCCGCTCGGCGCTGAGCATCGTTCACAAGTATTCGACGGAAGGAAGAAACCATGACGGCGTACGCGGTCGCCCACCTCCGCAAGGCACCGGTGCATGTGGAGGTGTTGACCTATCTCGAACGAATCCAGGGGACTCTGGATCCGTTCGGTGGGCGGTTCATCGTGCACGGAGGGCCGGTGGACGTTCGGGAGGGCCGTTGGGCCGGTGATGTGATCATCATCGAGTTCCCCGACATGACGGCCGTGCGCAGCTGGTACGAATCCTCCGCCTATGAGGAGATCAAGCCGCTGCGGACCCGCCACCTCGACGGTGACGTCATCTTCGTCGAAGGTGTCGGACGGGACCACGATTCAGCCGGGATGGCGGCGAGCCTGCGCCAGACCCTCGACGCGCAGAGCTGACCGGCAAGGACGCCATGTCGTCGGTGTGCGCAGAGGACACGATCTCGCCGCCGCCGTCGGGCGTTGGACCGTCGGTGGTGACCTCATCGGAGTGGTAGCAGGCTCGCCAAGGCTCGTGCTCAGGACCGTCACCTGAACGACAACATGACCTCAACGGTCGGGTAGAAACTGCCGGATCGGCTCCGACTTCCTCTCAGAACTCGTACCACGTTGGCACAGACGACCACGTGACAGACAAGGAGCACCGTGCAGGAATTACCCCTCGGCTATGAGCGTCTCGCGCCGAGATCGTTGCGCAGACCGGTCTAGCCTCGATCTTTCGTGGGCTGTGGGTGAGTTCGGCGCGTAAATGTACGGAAGTGCCTGTCCGGCTTGGAAGAATTCGGCTTGTCGAAGGTCGAAGTCGTCCGAGCGGAAAGGCACTCCGTAGGTGAAGCGTAGCTGGTTCCCAGGTCTTGTTGTTGATGATGTCCGCGAGTCGTAGGT
>NZ_JBEEAB010000052.1:0-7779 GCF_040120725.1 Actinopolymorpha sp. B9G3
GGATCACGAAGGCGGCACTGGTGGAAACAGTGGTTCACGTTCCCATCACCCTCGCGGCGGCGGACACGCGGGCACCAGAGCCGACCTTGGAGATCGTCGCCCAACACCGGCCGGAACTGCTTCCGCAGCTGCGCGAACCCCTGCCCGGGCGCGCCGGCCTGCTCTCCATCGCGAGGGCGCGGACGTTTCTCGGCTACCAACCGCGGTTCTCTCTGGACGCGGCCTGCCGCGACAGCACCTGAGCGAAGCGCTACCTCGGCGGCCTCATCCGCCGATCCTCGACTCTGGACCGCGTCCATCCTCCGAGAGTGCGACCAGGCGCCTACGGGCGGTGTTGCGGTGGGCGACAGGGGCAGTGAACGACATGACCAGCCCTACGATGCTGGATGGGCGATGAGACCGTGGATGCAGGACCTGCTTGGCGAGGCGTCGGTCCGGCGCACCACCTTGGGTGGCGCCCGGTTATGCGAGTCGGTGCTTGAGCGGTTCGACAAACTGCCGGTCGATCTCGAAGGCCGTGCGAGGCAGGTGAGCGTCAACCCGACCAGCGCTGCGTAGTCCGGATCGTCAAAACCTCCAGCGCAGGGCCCACGGAACCGCGTGCCGGTCCTGTTGACTGCACCCAGCCATCCGTGCGTCAGGAGGTGTCGCCGTAAACAGCGCCGTGGTCCGGTCCGGTGGAGTAAGCGCAAGGTTGTCTTGTTCGCATCTTCGGGGGTGCGTCCCGCTGGAGCGACTCCTCCAATCGTCCGGACTCCTGGAGACATCGAACGCGAAAGCCAGGAGCGTCGATAGGTGTTACGGCGTGATGAAACCCACCTCATCTATCTGGATGAGCCCTCCAGGTGCTTGTCGTCCGTGGCAGGTAATCTGGATGCCAGTGACGGAATCGCGCAACGGCCACGTGGAGATGTCCACCGACACTCTGTTCCACTGGCAGGTTGAAACTCCTGGTTGGTTACCGTGATGGACTCCGAGCCGCTGAATACCGTGATGTCGACCGCATATCCGCCGACGGGTCCGGGGCGATCCGCCGTAGCCGTTGACCCAGGCGTGCACGGCGGTGGCACCGGACAGGTCCGCCGGACTCGCGAGGGTGGTACCCACCGACCTGCCCTCGGTGACGCTAATCAACGACATTGTGCCTGTAGTGATGCCGCCCCGGCCATTGCCCACTTCGGTTGATTGGGGAACGTACGGTCGTGACGGACTCGACGTTGGCGACGGGCTCCCAGCCTTGCACTCCGTGCTCGAAGCCATAAAGGATGTTCTACCGGTCTGTCCCCGGGCGGACCGGTGCGTCGAACGCGGACAGGTCGATGCTGTTGCCCATCGCCAACGCGCCGGCCATAGTCGGGTGAGTCCGGTCGGAAGCATAGTCGGCTCGGATCTTGTCCGGGTTCGCGGGATCGGCGAGAACTGACGCGAAGTAGATCACGCTGTCGAATACCGTCTGACTGGAGATCCAGTTATTGACCTTATTGGGCTGCAGCTCCATTTCGGCCGTCCAATAGTCACCGGTGACTCTGGGAACGATGTTGGCGATGATGGCGCGCTTGCCGGCGTCATGGATACGCTGGGCGGCCCTCGTCATCGCATAGATGACCTGGTACCCCCACCGATCGCCGCGTTGACCACCGTACGGCGCCTACCGGCCGGACGTTCGTGTACCCGTCTTGCCAGGACATCGGTCCATCGGTGTCCTTGTCGACGTCAGTGCCGGCAGCGTCTGTGATCGAGTCCCCAAGCACGGCGACGGTTCCACTGGCGTCACCGCAGGTGACGTCGACAGTCGACGCCGTCTGGCCCGGTTGGACTGGTGCACATATGCAGGTGGACCTCGTCGGTTTCAGTAGGGCTCCCACCACTCGCCCCGCTTCATGTCGCGACGGTCAGCCTGGGTCAGTAAAAGCCGCGCGACACCAGGCTGGCTTGGCGGACGTTGACAGGTGTCACAGCTCGACCTACGATCAACGGCTATTGCGATTGGAGCGCTCAAACATCCTGCCGCATTCGCCTCGGTTCCCTTCATCGCATCGAGTTCAAGGAACGGCTGCTGAACAACCGAGTCCGGCGGCCCGGCTGAGACGGTAAGTGGTCATTTCAGTCGGACGTCACCGAGATGTAGGCGCCGTGGTTCCGCACAGTTCGGCCAGACTGGGGAGTTCATATGAGCATCTATGAAAGACCAGAACAGCCATCGCCCCCGCTCCGACAGCGAAAAGATGAGATGGCGGCCGCGAAAGTGGCGAGGGGCCACATGCGCGGTCGGCGTGACGTGCTCCGGCTGGGAGCCGGGCTTGGTGGTGTGCTGGCGACGTCAGCTCTGTGGGACGGGTTGATGGAGACACCCGCGCTCGGGTCCGAGAGGGCTCCACGGGTGCAGCCAGAGATACTGGGCAACGGCAAATATCCGATCGGGTTGTGGGTGGCCCCTCCGCCGGAGGAGACGACGAACGCGCGCTACGCGGAGATCGCCGATGCCGGCTTCACGTTCGTGATCGGGATCGACGGATGCGGGGGATTCTGCCAGCCCGGTGAGACAACGACAGTTGACAATGCCCCGATGCTGAACGCCGCCGCGGCGAACGGCCTCCAGGCGCTGGTGTTCGACCGACGGATCGGCCATATCCAGAACTCTCCGCCAGAGCAATGGCGTGACATCATCTCAACGACGTTACGCGAGTACGACCAATTCCCGGCGTTCGCGGGCTTCGACATCCGCGACGAGCCCCACGCCAGTCTCTTCAGCCAGATCGGTGCCGTCAACGACGTGCTGCGTGAGCTCGATCCGAGCGTGTTGGGTTATGTGAACCTCTTCCCGACCTACGCCAACTCCGACCAGCTCGGTACGCCGACCTACGAGGAGCACCTGGACCGGTACGTCACGGAGGCGCATCCCGACTTCATTTCGTTCGATCACTATCCGCTTCTGGGACCAAGTCCGGCCATTCGCGGAGACTACTTCCACAACTGGGTGCTCGTCCGCCGCCAGGCCCTTCAGTCCGGCCTACCGACGTGGGTTTTCATTCTCGCGTGCAGTCACTACGGTTACCGCCTGCCTACCGAGGCGGAGCTGTTGTGGCAGATCAATGTGAGCCTGGCCTACGGCTGTAAGGGAATCCAGTACTTCACCTACTGGACTCCGCCCCTGGACGGCTTCTACGAAGCGTTGGTGACCGTCGACGGTCGCCTCACCCCGCTGTACTACGCGGCCCAGCGCGTCAACAACGATCACCTACAGCCGGTCGGCAGGCAGCTGCTGCCATTGACATCGGAGTCTGTCACACACTTCGGTGAAGCGGAGCCACCGATGAGTGTGGAAGTATTCCACGGCGACGACTGGGTCACCTCAGCATCTGGAGCCGCGGTCATCCTTGGCCGCTTCCGCGATCCGCTACGGCCCCTCCAGCGATGGCTCCTCGTCGTGAACCGTGCCTTCGACGCCGCCGCGACGACGACGCTGACACTCGATCGACGAGTCGACGCCGTATTCGAGTTCAATCCCTCGCTCGATCTCTTCACACCTGTCCACGTAGACAATCCTGCCGAAGCAGGGGAACTCTCAGTACACATCGCAGCCGGTGCCAGCAGACTCTACCGGCTCCATGACGACCAAAGTGCCGTGCGTTAGCGCCGTCGACGACAACAGCAATTGTGGGCGACGCCGAGGGACTCGTCACTTTCGTTAAGTACGGCATCCATGGCCAGGAACTCAACAGGAGGGATCGCGCATGTCGGACGACCTCATCGAGAACGACATCGTCGAGCCGGGGACGCTGCCCCGGCGAAAAGTCCTGCAGGCCGGTGCAGTTCTCACGGCCGGAGCTACGGGCTTTGTCCCTCGCCACGCGCACGCGACTGGTGCGGCACCCGCGATACGGCTCGCTCGCGAGGGACGGACGACGTATCGGATCTACCTCGGCGCCGGCGAGGACGCCGTCGTTCGCCATGCCGCGCACGAACTCGCGACATACCTGAAGTCGATCACCTCGGCGACGTTTTCGGTCATCGTGGCCGACCGGCCGCCGTCGTATCGTGATCTGCTCGTGGTCGGCCGGCACAACCCGATCGCGGGGAACGCCGACGTCGACTACGACGCGCTGTCCGACGATGGATTCGCGCTCCGAGTCGTCGGCCAGAGCGTGGTCATCGCCGGCGGTCACTCCCGGGGAACTCTATACGGCGCCTACTGGGTGCTGGACCGTCTGCTCGGTGTTCGTTGGTTCGCCCCGGACTTCACGACGGTGCCCCGCACACCGGACCTCTCCGTCCCGCGGAGCCGCCTGGACGCAGACCATGTGCCGCGGTTCCGCTTCCGCACCGTGCTGGCGGGCGACGCGAACGACGCTGCGTACAGGCAGCACAACATGCTCAACGGGCTGCGGGACCAGTACTGGACGGTGCCGCGATCCGCCGGTATCGACACCTGGTCGACCTACTGGCCAGAGGAGGTCGAGTACCCGTTCCACGAGGTGGTGACCGATCCGTCGCACTGGTATGGCGGGCAGATCACCTGCATGGATCCAGACACCCGCGAGGCGGCGACCACCGCCCTCGTGGACATCATCAAGGGCCGGATCGCCGCCGGGCAGGACACCTCCACGTCGTTCTACCAGAACGATCAGGGCTGGACTCCCGATCCCGAGAGCCAGGCGTTCGCGGACGCGCACGGCGGCGCCCTGTCCGCGCCGGTCATCGACATGGCAAACGATGTGGTCGTCCGAGTGCGGGAACAGATCCCGGACGCCCGGCTGTCGACCCAGGGCTACTGGTGGAGCTTCACTCCTCCGACGGGTCTGCGCGTGAACGACAACGTGGTCATGACGATCGCCCCGATTCACGCCGACTTCAGTCAGTCGCTGTTCAGCGAGACGAACCGCGAGATCGGTGACAGCATCCAGCGGTGGGGCGAGATCTCCCGCCACATCGTGCTGTGGAACTACCTATGCACCTTCAGGGCGTACACTCAGCCTTTCCCCGACTGGTGGGCAATGGGCAAAAGCATTCGGTCGCTGGCCGAGGTGCCGAGTGTGCAGGGCTATTTCGGTCAGAGCGCTTGGAACGCCTCCGGTGCGGAGTTCACCCAGCTGCGGGTGTGGGTGATCAGCCGGCTGCTCTGGGACCCGTCACTCGATCCCGACGCCCTGATCCGGGAGTTCCTCGCCGGGTACTACGGTGCCGCGGCGGGACCGATATACACCTACATGCAGCTCATGCGGGATGCAGTTGCGGAGACGTCCACCATGCTCGGCGCCGTCACCCCGGACGACGCCCCCTACCTCAACATCCGCACCCTGGCACGAGCGGACGAGCTGTTCGGCCAGGCTGAGTTCGCTGTCCGGGACGACGCCACCCTGCTGCGCCACGTTCACGCGATCCGGCTCGGTGTCGACCTCCTGCTCCTGTCGCGCAGCGGCTACTTTCGGCTCGCCGCGGAAAGGGACGGCATCGAATGGAACCCGGACGCCGAGGCCCGGACACGCCGGTTCGAGGCCGAACTCCTAGCCGCGGGGCTGACCCAGCTCGACGAGGGAGGCGGCGACCCGCAACAGCTGGTGCCGGTGTTCCGTGCTGTCGCGGCGGCCGCAGGCAGCCCGGCCGTGCCGCCAGACGCGGTCGAAGGGCTTCCGGACTCCGACTGGGTCGATTACCAAGAGGATGTCTTCGTGCTCTATGCCCCGGCGGTGACCGTCGCGGAGGACGGCGACGCATCGAACGGGTACACCATCCAGATGCCCGGCGACCGCGTGGACTGGGCGGTCCAGGTGCCGCTCGACATCCTGCCGGCCGACGGACGGTGGAGGCTCTATCTCGCGGTGCGGGCGGACACTGGGGATGCCGACCCGGCCGCCACTGCGCTCACCCTCGGGGTCTGGCCCCACGAGTCGACGAGCGTACCTGTCGGCGACGTGGCCGACGGCGAGTACCACGAGATCGCCTTCCCCGGCACATACCAGGCGGCCCCGGACTCCACCACATACGCGTATGTCGCGCCGCCGGGGAACCGTGCGGTTAACCACGTGTGCGTCGATCGAATCTACGCGATCAGGGTGTGATCACCTCGACGCGTCGCAACCGACCTTCAAACCCCGAACGTCGCTAGACCGAACTTATGAACCGTACTGGGTCTCGTGGAGGCTCTGGTCATTTGCGGCTCTCCTGCCCCTTGTGTGGGTGGGGTGATGGTGGCGTGCGTAGCGCTAGGGTATGGGCTCGGCTGCTTGGGGTCGATAAGACGGTGATCGAGCATGTCGAGTTTGACGAGGATGATGGGGTGATCGTGGCCGCGGTCCGCCCTGGTTTGCGTCTGACTTCGCGATAGAGATCGGTCTGCCCACCAGATGTTGTCTGATGGGCAGACCGATCTCTATCGCGAAGTCAGACGCAAACCAGGGGCACTCCGCTTGTGGCGTGGTCAACGCCGGTTGCCCTATCGCCGGGGCGCGGCATCCTACGGAGTGCACGAGCGTTCGATGAAGGGTTCGGCGCGTTCGCCGTCGGTGAACTGGCCCACCGCCCACAGGCAGGTGCTGGCTGGGACCGCGGTGACGGCTGTCAGGCTGCTTCCGACGGTTCCCGGGTCGACGCCAGGAACGACGGTCCATGTAAGGCCGTCCCAGTGCGCGATGAGTGTGTCGGTGCCCTGCCCTCCGACGGCCCATACGTCGTCCGGTCCGCGAAGGGCCACGTCGGCGAAGGTCGCATCCATGCCGTCGAAGGTGGGTGTCGTGGAGACCTGCCAAGAGGAGCCATCCCAGCGCTGGGCGAGCAGCTCCAGGTGTGTAGGTCCATACGCGTAGCCGACGGCCCACGCCTCGGTGGCCGAATCGGCCGCCACGCTGCCGAGCAGGGCGCCGTCACGTCTGGTCGGGCTCGGTACGACGGTCCACGACGTGCCATCCCAGTGTTCGGTCAGCGTACGCATCACCATGTCGCCCTCGTCATAGTCACCGACCGCCCATAGATCGGCGGCCGACGATGCCGCGACGTCCAGCAGATTGCTGCCGAGCCCGGTCGTACCGGGGTTGGGACTCTCGACCACGGACCAGCGATCGCCGTCCCAGTGCTGGACCAGCGTCTGCCCGGTGAACGGCCAGGCAGTCACGGATCCAACCGCCCATGCATCCGTCGGCGACAATGCCGTGACGCCGACCAGCATGCTGTCGAGGGTGTTGTCGCTCGGGCTCGGCACCACCTGCCAGCGCATGCCGTTCCAGTGCAAGAGCAAGGTGCGGTGTGTTCCGTCGGCGTCGACGTCGTAGCCGGCCGCCCATACGTCTGAGGACGAGGATCCGGCGACTGCGAATAGCCAGTTTTGCGCGCGACTTCGGTTGGGGCTCGGGATACGCGTCCACAGGGAGCCGTCCCAGTGCAGCGTGAGGGTGCGAACCCCCGTCCGGTCACGAACGTATCCGACGGCCCATGCGTCCGATGGGCTGAAGGCCGTCACCTCGGTGAGATCCGCCTGCCCGCGCACCGACGGAATCGGGACCATCTCCCACGTCGATGCTTCCGCGGGTGGGACCGACGGTGTCGTGCTGCCGGCCATCGCCGTGCGGCTGCCGGCTGCGGCAGTCGCTAATGCGAGCACCGCGACCGCGATCGCCGCGGTTCCTCTGATCAGTCTGCCTGTCTTCATGAAGCACCTCCGCTAGTACCCCGTGGTTGAGATCTTTTGACGGTTCGTTTTGGTGAGGATCTGGTCGGCGGTCTTGGTCCAGACGAAGGGGTGGCAGCGGTCGTTCCAGCCGGTGATGAATTGGCGGATCTTGGTGA
>NZ_JBEEAB010000053.1:0-7495 GCF_040120725.1 Actinopolymorpha sp. B9G3
TCAACATCGGCACGATCCTGTCGGTCGGGTTCGAGAAGGTCCTGCTCATGCAAACCCCACTCAACCTAGGAACCTCTGAAGTCATCGACACCTACGTCTACAAAGTCGGCCTCGCCGCCGCCGTACCACAGATCTCCTACGCCGCAGCAATCGGACTCTTCCGTTCCGTCGTAGGCCTCATCCTGCTCGTCCTCGCCAACCAGATCGCACGCCGATTCGCCAGATCCAGCCTCTGGTAAGGCGCCCAGCTACCCGCCCACCCACACCGCGGCCGACTCATCGGAGGGTCATCGACCATGAACGCGCAACTCGCTGCTGGTCCGTTCCAGCCAACCATCGAGTCCCTGGCCGGGTTCGTGGTTCCGGAGTGGTTCCGTGATGCCAAGCTCGGGATCTGGTCGCACTGGGGTCCGCAGTCAGTACCGCGCTTCGGCGACTGGTACGCACGGCACATGTACCGCGAAGGCTCGGCCCAGTACCTCTACCACCTGCGCACCTACGGGCATCCGTCACGCTTCGGATACAAGGATCTCGTCGCACTGTGGAAGGCCGAAAAGTTTGACCCTGAGGCGTTGATGGACCGCTATGTCGCGGCCGGCGCGAAGTACTTCGTCGCCCAGGCGGTGCACCACGACAACTTCCTCAACTACGACTCGGCCCTGCACCGGTGGAACTCCGCCAAGGTCGGCCCTGGCCGCGACATCGTGGCAGGGTGGCGAGACGCCGCCGTCGCACGTGGACTGCGGTTCGGGCTCAGCGAACACCTTGGTGCGTCGTTCAGCTGGTTCGCCACGAACAAGGGCGCGGACGAGAACGGGCCCTACACGGGCGTGCCGTACGACGGATCGGACCCGAGCTACGAAGACCTCTACCTACCCAACCTGGAGCACTACAGCAAGAAGCTCGAGCCCGTCCAAGATCCCTGGTATACGCCCAACACCTGGTGGCACCAACGCTGGCTCGACCTCGTCACCGAGATGATCGACAAGTTCCAACCCGATCTGCTCTACAGCGATGGGCCGCTGCCGTTCGAGTCCGACGGGCACGCAGCAGGCGCGCAGGCCGTCGCCCACCTGTACAACACCAGCGCCGCCACTCATGGCGGGGTCAACCAGGCCGTATACACGCAGAAGACACGTGAGGCGAAGCTGGTGCAGATCGGTGTGTTCGACATCGAGCGCAGCCAGGAACCGGACATCCGGCCCGACCCCTGGCAGACCGACACCTGTGTCGGTGGGTGGTTCTACGACGTGCGCGCACGCTACAAGACCGCCGGCCACGTGCTGGAAATCCTTGTCGACGTCGTCGCCAAGAACGGCAACCTGCTGCTCAACATCCTGCAACAACCCGACGGCACCATCGACGACGAGTGCAGCTTCCTACTCGACGAGATGGCCCGCTGGATCGCGATCTGTGGAGAAGGCATCTTCGGCACCAGCCCCTTCCGAGTCTTCGGTGAAGGACCCAGCCAGGTCATCATCGACCACTTCAGAGAAGACCAGGTTGACTGGACAGCCCAGGACATCCGGTTCACCCAACGCGACAACACCGTGTACGCCTTCCTCATGCGCTGGCCCACCGACGGTTCAGCCCTGATCCGTACCCTCACCCCGGCCGACAACGTGCACGCGGTCCGCCTACTCGGTCACGGCGACACCTCCTGGGAGCAGACCAACGACGGCCTACGTGTGCGGCTACCCCAAGCCGGCCCAACAGGTGAACTCAACTGCCTGGCGGTCCAGCTGGCCTGAACCCACCCTCGTTTGAACTCAACCTTCCAACCGATGAGGTCTCATGCCGCAGATTATTGGTGTCACCGTAGAAGACGTCCGCTTCCCCACGTCGCTCACCGGCGACGGTTCCGACGCGATGAACAAAGACGGAGACTACTCGGCTGCGTATGTGACTCTGCACACCGATGGCATCGACACCGTTGATGCACCGCTTGCCGGTCACGGCCTGACATTCACCATTGGCCGGGGCAACGACATCGTCGTGGCGGCAGCCCAGCAACAGGCGACGCGTCTCGTCGGTTGGGATGTCGATGTGATGGCTGCGGACATGGGCGCGGTATACCGCTTCCTGACCTCGGACTCGCAGTTGCGTTGGCTCGGCCCGGAGAAGGGCGTGATCCACCTCTCGCTGGCCGCCGTGCTGAACGCGTCGTGGGACCTGGTCGCACGCCACGCCGGAAGACCGCTGTGGCAACTGCTCACCGACATGTCTCCAGAACAGCTCGTCGACATCGCGGACCTGCGGTACCTCTCCGATGTGCTGACCCGTGAGGAGGCGATAGACATCCTCCGGAGCAGGGAAGGCACCAAGGACGACCGGGTCGCCGAACTCGCCCGCACCGGCTATCCCGTCTACACCACGTCCGCGGGCTGGCTGGGTTATGGCGACGACAAGTTGCGCAAGCTGTGCAGCGAGGCGGTCGATGCCGGCTACGAGTACGTCAAGCTCAAAGTCGGCGCGGACCTCAGCGACGACATCCGGCGCTGCTCCATTGCGCGGGAGATCATCGGCCCGGATCGCAAGTTGATGATCGACGCCAACCAGGTCTGGGAAGTCGGCCAGGCCGTCGAATGGGTTCAGGCGCTCGCCCGTTTCGAGCCACTGTGGATCGAGGAGCCCACCGGCCCAGACGACATCCTCGGCCACGCGGCCATCCGCCGCGCGGTCGCGCCCATCGGTGTCGCCACCGGCGAACACTGCCACAACCGGGTCATGTTCAAGCAGTTCTTTCAGGCCGACGCCATCGACTTCTGCCAGCTGGATACTGGGCGCCTGGGCAGCATCAACGAGATCGTCGCGGTCCTGCTCCTCGCTGCGAAGTTCAATGTGCCCGTCTGTCCTCATGCGGGCGGCGTCGGACTGTGCGAGATGGTCCAGCACGTGTCCGTGCTCGACTACGTTGCCGTATCGAGCGACCTCACCAACCGCGTCACCGAGTTCGTCGACCACCTGCACGAGCATTTCACCGACCCGTGTGTCGTGCGCGACGGCGGCGCGGGCATCGGATACGTCCTGCCCTCGAGGCCGGGTTACTCCACCCAGCTCCGCGAGAGCTCCGTCACGCAATACCGCTTTCCCGACGGGTCATACTGGGCGTCAGCCGCCGCGTCAACTCTGGTGTCCATCGGCGGCGGTGAGTAGCCGAAGCCCGGCCCGTGGGGGACGGACGTGCGGGCCGTCGGTCTGCTGGGTGTTCGGCTGGTGGCCGCGCGTGCTGATCACGTTCTCGTCGACCTGGACGCCTATTCCGGCGGAGTCTCCGAGAACGAGGGCGCCGTGCTCGATCCGCCGATCAACGGTCACCCCTACCGGTGGCTGAAGGTCCTGCAGTTCGGTCACCAGGTGGTTGGGGATCGAGGTCGCGGCGTGCGTGAGCGCGACGGAGATGTTGCCGATCGGGCTGACCGGGAGGTCATGGGCATGTGCCGTTGCGGCGACTCGCAGGAAGTGGGTCACTCCGCAGGACGCTGATGCCTGGACGATGTCCACCGCTCCCGCCACCAGCAAAGGACGAAACTGCTCGAGTCCGGTGAGATTCTCCCCTGTGGCGACCGAAGCTCGGATCCCGTGCCCGACTGTCGCCAAGCCGTCGACGTCCCAGCGCCGGACGGGCTCCTCGACCCAGACGAGGTCCAGGGTGCGCTCGAGTTCGCTGATGTGACGAACCGCCTGTTTGCGGTTCCAGGACTCGTTCGCGTCGAGCATCAGGCCTGGCCGTTGGCCGCCCCCGGCCTGGCGGAGTACGTCTTGGACGAGGGTCAGCCGTTGCCGGTCCCGCTCGACGTCGAGGCCGCCTTTGAGTTTGGCCGCGAGCAGCCCATGGTCGGCGTAGGTCTGGTAGGTCGCGACCAACTCGTCATCGTTCAGGCCGATGTCGAGACCCGAAGCATAGGCGGGTACGACACGGTCGCGTCCGCCGAGGAGTCGCCACAGGGGCTCGCCGACGGCCTTCGCCTTGATGTCCCACAGAGCGGTGTCGAATGCGCCGATCGTGGAGAAGACAGCTCCCCCGTGACCCGCTTTGAACGTCCGCCGTAACATCCGGTCGTACAGTGCTGTGACGCTGCGCGGGTCCTCGCCTTCGATCGCGGCGAAGATCGTCTCCACTTGCACATGCGAGCCGAACCCGGTGCCAGTGATTCCCTCGTCGGTCTCCACTTGAATGATCGGAACCGAGGTGATCCCGTCGGCGAAGATTCCGTTCGCATCTCCGACGGGCCGTCCCCACTCCTGGACAGTCGTCAGGGTGCGATAGCCGGTGATCTTCATGTCAGCCCTTCATTGATGCGACGGTGACGGCTCGACGATGCGCTGTTGCCTATTCTGGAACGGCCCGAGAGAAGATTCGACGTTGGATCTCCTGCCGGTAGTCCTCGAGGGTGTTGTCGATGTGGTCGGCGGCGGCGCGTGCCGCAGCTTCCGGCTGTCCGTTGCGGATGGCCACGTAGACAGCGGCATGCTCCTCCACCGCCTCCGCGGTATGTCCGCCGAGTGTGCTCTGGAGGCCGATCACATTGGACTGGCTTTGCAGGCGCCGCGCCTCGCGGATCGCGACGGCGAGGAAGAAGTTGTGTGCGGCCGCGGCCACATTGGCGTGGAAGTTGTCGTCGCTGCGTAGCAGCAACTCGCTGTCGCTGGTCTGGTGTGCGGTCCGGTAGTCGTCCACGGCCTGCTCGATTGCTCGCAGCTCGGTCGGAGTGGCTCGTCTCGCGGCGAGCCGGCTCGCCTCCATCTCCAAGGAGCGGCGGAACTCGAAGAGCATGTAGACATGCTCGAGGTCGGTCGGAAGGAAGAACGGGCTGCCGGAGCCGCCGAGCATTCCGGGATCATCGGCCACGTACAACCCTCGTCCCTTCTGCGCGCGGACCCGGCCCAGTGCTGAAAGGATCTTGATTGCCTCGCGGACCACCGTACGGCTTGTGCCGAGGCGTTTGGCGAGCTCGTTCTCGGTGGGCATGCGGTCACCGGGGTGCAGGTCGAGCGTGGTGATCAGCTCCAGTACCCGCTCCGCGGTCACCTCATAGCCGGGCCGGTACGTCGCTGAAGCCGCCGACTCCGTGGGGCGAGGACCTGACGCGGTGGCCACGTCGGACGTGCGCGCTTCGGGATCGGGGTCAGGCGGCGCGCTCTTCGATGGCACCTCATCCAGCACTCGAATCTCTCCTCGCGCAGTGACCATGCCGTCATGCGACAGGTTCCGGTCAGTCTGACATCTACTTCTCTTGATGAGTATGACTTATGCTTCACTCCGAACGCGCCCGCCGCCGCTGGCTAGATCGGGCCAAAATCTGGCTAAGTGCGCGGTGAAGATGCGGCTATGCGGGCAATTCCCCACCACCGCCGGGACGATAGGTAGGCTTATACGGCTGGCACATGGAATAGATACTACTGCTTAACGCCGAGACCACGATCGCCGATTCCAGGCGACCGAAAGATGCATCGCGGCAGGGGTCGCGGCCCTGACAGCAGCCGGCGGGTTCGCCGGCCTTCCGGCGTTGCGGGCGCACGCGGCACCGTCCGCCGGATACGCCCTCGTCGTCGCCCCTACCGGCCGCTGGGCGCGCACGTTGCTTGGTATCTCACAGGAGTTCTGAATCTCGAGGGTTTGGTGATTGGCAATGGCGCTAGGGATGAGACGGCAACCCGCCGCAATGCTGGGGTCCCGCTGGAGTAGACGCGACCTGCTGCGACTTGGCGGACTGACTGCAGCTGCTGGCATGGCAGGTCATGGGTTGACCGGCTGCAACTCGGGAAGTGGCGGCGGTGATGATGTCGAGTTGCAGTTCATGTACTGGGGCTCGAGTTTCGAGCAGAAGGCCGTCAACGCGATGCTCGAGCAGTTCGAGGGCAAGCACGCCGGCGCCTCAGCGAAGCCGCTTTACACGCCGCAGGAGTACGACACGAAGGTCAATACACTGGTGGCGAGCAATCGGGCACCTGACGTGGCGTACATGCTCGCGCCGATGGCTTACCGTCTGGGGGAGCAGGGCAAGCTGGTAAATCTCTTTCCCTACTTGGACAAGCACCCCGAGCTGGCCGACCGGCTGCCCGGCACCTACTTCTGGTACGGCAAGGACAAGTCGTTCGGTACGCAGACGGCCAACGAGGTCGCGCTGCTGTGGTACAACAAGCCGGTGTTCGACGAGGCGGGCGTCGAACATCCGCCAGCGGAGGCCGCAAGTGCCTGGTCGTGGGACGATCTCGTCGAGACTGCCTACAAACTCACCTACGACCAGGAGGGTAGGCGACCCGACGAGACGGGGTTCGATCCCAAACAAGTCCGGCAGTTCGGAGTTTCGGCCAGCGTTCAGTTCGTCCAGACGTGGGAGTGCCTGCTGCGCAGCAACGGCGTCGATGTCGTCGACGAGGCGGGCACCAAGTGCCTGCTCGATACGCCGGAAGCCCTAGAGGTACTGCAGAACCTGCAGGATCTGATGTACGAGCACCGGGTGGCGCCGACACCGGTGCAGCTGGGAAACAACGCCCCGACCACCGCGGTGCAGTTGAAGACAAAACGCATCGCGATGGTGTTCGACGGGCAGTGGATCCTCCTGGACATGGCCCAGAGCGACGTCGACTTCGGCATCGGAGTATTACCGAGCTATCAGGAGCCGAAGACGACGTCGATGGGTAGTCCGTCGGTCATCTTCACAAGCACCAAGCATCTGGACGAGGCCGTGGAGCTCTACCTGTTCCACAACGATCCGGAGAATGTCGATCTGTACAAGAACGGTCTCTGGATGCCCCTGGAGCGCAAGTACTACACCGATCCCGACGCCATCGCCTCGTGGATCGACAACGACGTCCACCCGCCGGAGTACAAGACCGCGGTCGTCGACTACACACTCAACCACGCCACGACCGCATTCAACCAACGCCTGAAGAACATGGACAACATCAACGAGGTGCTGACCCCGGCCCTGCAACGCGTGGAGGGCGGGAAGGAGCCCGTCAAGGACACCATGGCGTCGGTGGTCCCGAAGATCGACGGACTGCTGCAGGGTTGGAATCCGACCCAGGAGCTCTGAGGTCCCGGTGAGACTGACGGGAACACACGCGGCGCTGCCGTCTGGCCGGTGGCCGCTCCAGAGACGGCGTTTGTCGGGACAGGGGCGGCTGGAACGCCGTTGGGGGATCGTCCTGGCGATGCCGGCGGTTCTCGGGTTCGTCATCTTCACGATCGGGCCGATGGTCGCGTCGTTCTTCTTCAGTCTGACCGACTGGACGATCGGCGGGAGTCCGTCGTTCATCGGGGTCGACAACTACCAGACGCTTGCGGGTGATGAGTTGTTCTGGAAGTCGTTGAGCGTGACGACCTATTACACGTTGGGCACGGTGCCGTTGATCCTGGTTCTCGGCTTCATCCTCGCGCTGTTACTCAACCAGCAGGTACGCGGGCTGAGCGTCTGGCGGACGATCTACTACCTTCCGACGTTGGTGCCGGCGGTGGCGAGTGCGGTGTTGTGGATCTGGATCTTCA
>NZ_JBEEAB010000054.1:0-5870 GCF_040120725.1 Actinopolymorpha sp. B9G3
ATCACCAAGATCCGCCAATTCATCACCGGCTGGAACGACCGCTGCCACCCCTTCGTCTGGACCAAGACCGCCGACCAGATCCTCACCAAAACGAACCGTCAAAAGATCTCAACCACGGGGTACTAGCCAACAAGGTCAAGGCCCATGTGCGGCTCTTCGGGGGTCCACCTGCAGACGAGATCCGCCAGCTACACCCCGATGGGTACGACCCCGATCTCGCCGCCGAAGCTGGAGCGGGCCGCTCGGCTGTTGAACTGCTCGCCGACCTGGAGCGTTCGTTCGAACTCCTCGAGGTGGCATGGCAGGCCCTCGATGACGCACTCTGGGATCGGCAAGGGATCATGATGGCAGGCCCACGAACGATGTCTGAGATCATCACCCACCACTTGCGGAACGTTCAGGTGCATCACGTGGATCTCGACATCGGCTACCGGCCCTCCGACTGGCCATCGAACTTCGTCGAGGCCGAACTGGCCAAGCGCCTCCGCTCGCTACCCGCCCGAGCTGACCACGCCGATCTTCTCGCATGGCTCCTCGGCCGCGCGCCCGCACCCGAGTTGAGGCCCTGGTAATAGATCGTCAGACGACTCTCCCCTCATCAACCCGGCATTCAGAGATAACATCCGACCCCACCTCGGAAGTGCTTGTCCTAGCGTCTCTCGCCATACGTCTCGGGCCTGTCTCGCAAGGGGATCCCCTGCGGACACCCCGCACTGTCGTCGGCGTGGGCACCTCAGATGTCCACGGTTGGCGTTCCTCTACCGGACACGCAGGCTCGGCCAATCGCCGAATTGCGCTCTCTACACGGATCAAGGCGAGCCGGGTTCGGCAAAGTGGCAGTGGTGAGCAGGTCGACGTCGCCGTGGAGGCGTGGAGACAGGGCAAGAGCCGACCTCGTGCAGCATGATCCGCGTGGCGCCGCCGTCACCGGTTCGCCTGCACCAGCCGCAACCGCTTTACCGGGGCAACGACGGCGGCCCACCCGACCAGCCCAGTGGCAATGGCGAGGAGGACGACCGTGTCGCGGAGTTCTCCGACTTCGGCTATCCATGCCGGCGGCCCGGGAAAGTCCGGTGTGGGCAGCAGCCGAGGAGGCCATCCGCGGGACTGGGAGGCGATCGACGCCAGAACGCCTACCTCGCCGATGCGGCTCACGATGCCGACCAGCGGCACAGCGGTGAGCAGCAGGCCTGTGCCGACGGCCACTCGAGCAGTCCGCACACGCAGCGCAGCGTCCACCACATCGTCGGCGACCGGCCCACGGGTAAGCGTGAGCCGGACAACTGCGAAGGCCGCGAGGGCGACTGCCAGCCCAATCCCGAGAAGGAGCCATATGACCGTCGTGCCCTGCGGCGGCGGATCCCACTCCAGGATGCCGATCGGACTGCTGGGACCGATCTCATCGTCGTGACGTCGCCGCCACGCCCCCACACTGTCCGCCCAGGGCTGAACAGCCAGTGCGACGCCAGCGGCAGCAACAAGAACAAGGGTCATAGCGGCCTGCAGAGCGAGCGCGAAGGACGGAACCACATCGGTGAACCGGCGGCGGGCAAGCGAGGCCACCCTGACTGGCTCCAGCCGGCGCCGGACGGCGACGACGACCTCGGCCACGAGCAGCGTCGCGTGAAGCGCGCCGAGCAGGACCAAACCCCAGTCTGGATCCGGCAATCCGTTCACGCCGGTCATCACGTTCACGCCTACGAGCAGCGCGGAGAATACGAACGGATGGAGAAGGCGCCGGTGCCGAAGGTACCGGGCTGCGGTGTCGGCCTGCTCTGTCGGCTCCGAGACACCCCACCGGGTGAGGAACCGCCGGCCACGTTCCCGCCTTACGTCCCACCAGGAGAACGCGAGACCAGCGAACGCCAGCAGTAGAAGGACGACAAGCAGCGCCCCTACTACAACGTCCATCCCGGGCATCGGCGGACTCCTGTACATCGAGCGACTGGCGCAATGATGGACCGACGACCCGCCGTAGGCAAGCACCCGCTGATCGGCCGAGTGACTCGGTTAGACCCGGACTTCCCGGCTCGCCGGACCGCCACGCCTCAGTCGAACCGAGGGAGTACAGCGGCTGGAGGACAACACCGGCATGTCTCAGTCGCCAACCACCTCAGTTTCCTAGACCTGGTGTCGCACATCAGGTGGCACGAGTCCGTCGCGCATCACCTGGCACAAGGCAGGAGGTCGACCCGTTCCCTGTCTCGGGTGATGGTTGACAGGCGTCAGTTCTGCGTTCCTTCTGCTGTCCCTGTCACGGAGCCACCACCGTGCGGCTAATCCCGCGCTTGCCACTATGCGTCGCGCACCGGTGACGAGATCCCAGCTACGACCACGGTCACCGGGGTCTTTTCACATCCACCGGGCCACACCTACTCTCCGGTCATGGTCAAGACCCGCGGCATCATCGGTGCGGTCCTCTTCGGCGTCGGGCTGATGGCCGGGTTCGTGCCCCTCTCCGGCGGTTCATACGACTGCGGCTCGGCGTTCGTCCCGAGTAGCGATGAGCAGGCACGTGGCGGCATGACCAAGTGGGCCGACGCGGAGCACGGCCTCCTCATCGAGATCGTTGACATGCCGGAGTCGCGATGCGACGACCTACGATGGCTCGTACGGATACCGGCCTTCGGGCTGGTCGGCGCAGGCGGAATCGTTCTCGTCCGCCGCTGGTACGTAGCCACACGGTCAGCGGGCAGGGCGCGTGCAGGCTAGCCGACAACCCCGGCGCGGTCTCGGCGATTGGCTTGCTGGCACATCGGCAGTGAGCGGCACGACCTGCGATTGTCGAGCGACGCGCAGCAACAAGCTCAGGCCGCATCATTGACCTGGCGCGGCTGGGGCGGCACCTCAGTGATGGTGCCGGGCAGCGGAGCTTGATCGCCAGCTCGGCAACTGCGCAAGACCAGAGAGGAACGCCCTCAATTCGGCATGATCGCGCGCGGATCGCGGCATGAGCGTGCGCTTGGAGTGATTAGGACGAGTGGAAAGCCGGGTCCCTTACTGACAGGATCGGTCTGGTGCGCCAGTGGAATGACATCGACTGGGACGAGCCGCGACCGTCCATCGAGGAACTAGTCGGCTCCTGGGGGAGCCTTGACTGGGAACCAGTGCCGATCGATTCTCCGTCCGTCGACGCCTACCTCAGCCAGGTCCGCGACACCCACGTCAACGGCGGCTACCTGATCGGACGGTGGCGCGCCGCACGGTACAGCGACGTCACCACTTGGTTCGCGGCACGCAATCGCCTCGAAGAGTATGAGATGCACAGGTTGCTCTTCGACAGCCCTGTCGTCCGTGCCGACCTGTCTCCGCTGGAGATTCCGGTGCGACTCGACCGCGTGCCGGGTGCTCTAAAGGAACTTCCGGGCGGGGCGCTCAACCTGGACGGAATCCTCGCGACGATCATCGTCCGCGGTGGCGCTTACAAATCGTTCCAACGCTCGGCGGCCGAAGCGAAGCGGTTGGCAGATGAAGCGGTCGCTGCCCTCACGGGTCGGCGGTATGAAGACTTCCGCCTCGACCGGACCCACGAGCCCTGGACCCCCTGGTTCTTCGATGTGGCGTGGGACCACACGCTCGTTCTCACCGACTACCGGAAGGCGGAGATGACCGTGCTCTGCGTGACTGACACAGACTGAGGCCTGCGCTCCTACGGCTTTTCGGCAAGACCGCGCACGATCCGCGGCAGATGAGTGCGCGTCCCAGTGGCACTTGCAGCCGTTGGCTGGCAGCATCCGTCGGGTGGTCAGTGAGCGGAAGCGGCGGGAAGCGGCCTACAAGGACTCGGTTGCAGCAGTCCTTGCCTACATCAACGGCGAGGACGCCGACCTGTACAACCTTCTTGACGAGGCCGCGAAGGCGGATGCGCTTGGGGCCTCATACCGACTGACCTTCCTTGCGGCCAAGTCCGTGGAGGAACTGGCCGCCGCGATCGACGAGACACCATCCGAGATCCTCAATCGGCTTATCCAAGAGACCCACCGCTGACGCTCGCTCATCGGCATGTCCGTGCGTTCACAGCGTTCCCCCGACGGCCGACGGATGTCCGGTCAGGGAACCTCCGACGTACGGATAGGGATCCACTTACGGACGGGCGACGAGGGGCGCGGATACGGCTGTCATGCTCCAGGGGTGGATGATGTGGCGTTCCGGATCTTTAGGGTTGCAGGTTCGGCCGAGTTGGCGGAGACCACCGCGCGGTTGCTTGACCGGCTCCCGTCATGGTTCGGCGTCCCGGAGGCCAACGCGGAGTACGTGGAGTCAGCCACGCGCCTTCCGGGACTGGTCGCCCGCAGCGACACCGAGCCCATAGGCGTCTTGTTGTATCGGCGACACTTCGCCGAGGCGGCCGAGATCCACTTGATGGCGGTTGCCCCGTCCTGGCACCGACGCGGCGTCGGCAGAGAACTCATCCGCACCATCACGCAGGACCTCAGCATTGACGGTTGCCGGTTGCTCCAGGTGAAGACGTTAGGGGCGACGCACCCGGATCCCGGCTATGCCGGAACCCGGGCGTTCTACCAGTCGATGGGCTTCCTTCCGCTGGAGGAGACTGGTGCGCTGTGGCCGGGAAACCCGTGCTTGATCATGGTGAAGTGGCTACCGCGTCCGTCCTGAAGCTATCGGCGCACTGGCATTCACCCTCACGAACTGATGGAGGTCGGATGTCCATGCGCTGGCCCACTGAAGTGTCCGGTGAGGGGATCCAAAAACGTACAGGGCAACAGCAGGGCCCGTCCCCATTGCTAGCTAGTGCCGTGTCAGGCAACGTTCGCCCTGGTGACGATCCGGCGTGGGCGCTCGTCGGCGGCGTGGACTGCAGACGTATCAGCTCAGATGCCGGGCGAAGAACCGCAGCGAGTCGTCCATCTCGAACCGCGGCAGATCCCCGTGCTTGCCGGGGTTGGCGTGCAGTGTCTTCTCGGCTGAACCGATGGCATCGAACAACGCCAGGCTCTGTGCACGGGGCATCCGCTCATCGTCCCACTGGACCAGAAATTGCACCGGCACGGTGATCTGCGCGGCGGTCCCGGCCAGCGCGGGCGACCCTTGCAGGCCCAGCACCGCGGCGCGGACTCGAGGTTCTGCGGCGACGAACGGTATACCGAACGCGCAGCCCAGCGACACGCCCCAATAGCCCACCGGTCCGCCGCCAACATGGTCGAGTTGCTGGACTGCGGTCAGGACCGCCTGCCATTCCGCGACGGTCTGCCCGGCCACGAGCGTGTACATGGCGGTGTCCAGCGCAGCCGTATCCTCTCCGGCGGCCATACTCGCCCGGTACTCGGTCGCGATCCGGTCGAACTCCTCGTCCGTCGGCCGCTTGCCGTGGTTGGGCACGTCGATCGCGGCGACCGCGAAGCCGCCCTCGCGGCGAAGCGATGCGCGCGGGCCAGGATGCCGGGGGCCTTCTTGTGTTGTCCGCCGCCGTGTCCCATCAGGATCAGGGGGCGAGTGCCGTGGGCGTCTTCCGGCGTCCACAGCACGCCGGGGATCTCGTCGAGGGTGAAGAGCTGTTCGGTCACGCCGCCCAACGACGTCTTGGAGATGAAGCGCATAGCGTTTCAAGCCTTTCGGGATACCTTCCGCAGGCGCTCCCTAGATCATGCGAGGGAGGGAGCCCCGATCTGTCACGAGCGTTGATCGGTCTCACCTCCTCGAGTTCGCAGCGGGCACGGCGACACTGAACGTATCGCAAAGGGGCATCACTCGCGTCTTGCCAGGGCGAACGTTGCCTGACACGGCACTAGCCTCGATCTTTCACGTGCCTGGTGGTGGTGCGGGGTGGCGGTGTTGATCTCTGTGTTGGTGGCTGGTTTTTGATGTGGGTGTGCGTGGTTAACGGCGCTGTGTTCGCCGGTTCTCCGGGT
>NZ_JBEEAB010000055.1:0-5464 GCF_040120725.1 Actinopolymorpha sp. B9G3
CCGTACATACCTCGGGACGCAAGAAGAGGGCCGCCCTGGTGGGTGGCCCTCTTCTTGTGTGTGGTGTCCGGCGGTGTCCTACTCTCCCACAGGGTGGCCCCTGCAGTACCATCGGCGCTGGAGGGCTTAACTTCCGGGTTCGGTATGGGACCGGGTGTTTCCCCTTCGCTGTGACCGCCGTAACGCTGTGAAACAGTCAACCACTGTACTGTTGTTGTCGCCCCGTGCCGCCGCTTGCTTTTCCCCCTCTTTGTGCTGCCACATCCAGCCCGGTGTTTCTTTCCCGGGTGGGTGTGGCGGGGGTTGCGGTGTGGGCGGGGGGTGGTGGTTTGTTGTTTCAGAACCGCATAGTGGACGCATAGCACGCTTGTGTTTGGTGTGTGGCAAGCCCTCGGCCTATTAGTACCAGTCAGCTACACGAGTCTTTAGGTCCTCGCTTCCACCTCTGGCCTATCAACCCAGTCGTCTTCTGGGGGCCTTACCCGGTCGAGCCGGTGGGAGACCTTATCTTGAAGCGTGCTTCCCGCTTAGATGCCTTCAGCGGTTATCACTTCCGAACGTAGCCAACCAGCAGTGCACCTGGCGGTACAACTGGCACACCAGAGGTCCGTCCGTCCCGATCCTCTCGTACTAGGGACAGCCCTTCTCAAGTCTCCTACGCGCGCAGCGGATAGGGACCGAACTGTCTCACGACGTTCTAAACCCAGCTCGCGTACCGCTTTAATGGGCGAACAGCCCAACCCTTGGGACCTGCTCCGGCCCCAGGATGCGACGAGCCGACATCGAGGTGCCAAACCATGCCGTCGATATGGACTCTTGGGCAAGATCAGCCTGTTATCCCCGGGGTACCTTTTATCCGATGAGTCACGGCGCTTCCACATGCCACCGCAAGATCACTAGTCCCAGCTTTCGCTCCTGCTCGACCCGTCAGTCTCACAGTCAAGCTCCCTTGTGCACTTACACTCAACACCTGATTGCCAACCAGGCTGAGGGAACCTTTGGGCGCCTCCGTTACCTTTTAGGAGGCAACCGCCCCAGTTAAACTACCCACCAGGCACTGTCCCTGATCCGGATAACGGACCGAGGTTAGACAGCCAGTACGACCAGAGTGGTATTTCAACGTTGACTCCACCCTAACTGGCGTCAGGGTTTCACAGTCTCCCACCTATCCTACACAAGCCGAACCGACCACCAATACCAAGCTGTAGTAAAGGTCCCGGGGTCTTTCCGTCCTGCTGCGCGTAACGAGCATCTTTACTCGTAATGCAATTTCGCCGGGTCCGTGGTTGAGACAGCGCCCAAGTCGTTACGCCATTCGTGCAGGTCGGAACTTACCCGACAAGGAATTTCGCTACCTTAGGATGGTTATAGTTACCACCGCCGTTTACTGGCGCTTAAATTCTCCGCTTCACCCCCGAAAGGGTTAACGGGTCCTCTTAACGTTCCAGCACCGGGCAGGCGTCAGTCCGTATACATCGTCTTACAACTTCGCACGGACCTGTGTTTTTAGTAAACAGTCGCTTGGGCCTGGTCTCTGCGACCTCCACCGCTTCCCACAGCACGTGTGGTAACGGTTTCGGTCCCCCTTCTCCCGAAGTTACGGGGGCATTTTGCCGAGTTCCTTAACCACGGTTCACCCGATCGCCTCGGTATTCTCTACCTGACCACCTGTGTCGGTTTAGGGTACGGGCGGTTCTGTCACTCACTAGAGGTTTTTCTCGACAGCATGGGATCACTCACTTCGCCTCAATCGGCTCGGCATCAGATCTCAGACATACACAGGACGGATTTACCTACCCTGAGTCCTACATCCTTGCCCGCGGATCAGCCTTTCGGCCTACCATCGCCGCGTAGAGCTACCCTCCTGCGTCACCCCATCGCTTGCCTACTACCGGATCGGGCCACACACACCCCCACACACACCCCGAAAGGCGCGCACAGGTTCGTCTGCTTAGCATCACCGGACTCAGCATGGGCGCAACAAAACCGGTACGGGAATATCAACCCGTTGTCCATCGACTACGCCTGTCGGCCTCGCCTTAGGACCCGACTTACCCAGGGCGGATTAGCCTGGCCCTGGAACCCTTAGTCATTCGGCGGAGGGGTTTCTCACCCCTCTTTCGCTACTCATGCCTGCATTCTCACTCGTGCAGCATCCACGACTCGGTCACCCGGCCGCTTCCCACGCCACACGACGCTCCCCTACCCATCCACACACCCAAACCAACACACCCAAAGGCGCGCGGCTAGGCACATGCGTGAATGTCACAGCTTCGGCGGTCCGCTTGAGCCCCGCTACATTGTCGGCGCAGAATCACTTGACCAGTGAGCTATTACGCACTCTTTCAAGGATGGCTGCTTCTAAGCCAACCTCCTGGTTGTCTCTGCGACTCCACATCCTTTTCCACTTAGCGAACGCTTAGGGGCCTTAGCTGATGATCTGGGCTGTTTCCCTCTCGACCACGAACCTTATCGCCCGCAGTCTCACTGCCACGCTTCAACCTACTGGCATTCGGAGTTTGGCTGATTTCGGTAAGCTTGTCGGCCCCCTAGACCATCCAGTGCTCTACCTCCAGTAGGAAACACGCAACGCTGCACCTAAATGCATTTCGGGGAGAACCAGCTATCACGGAGTTTGATTGGCCTTTCACCCCTACCCACAGATCATCCCCCGGCTTTTCAACGCCGGTGGGTTCGGGCCTCCACGCAGTCTTACCCACGCTTCACCCTGCCCATGGGTAGATCACCCCGCTTCGGGTCTAGAGCACGCGACTCAACGCCCTATTCAGACTCGCTTTCGCTACGGCTACCCCACAACGGGTTAACCTCGCCACGCACCACTAACTCGCAGGCTCATTCTTCAAAAGGCACGCCATCACCCGAAGGCTCTGACGGATTGTAGGCACCCGGTTTCAGGAACTATTTCACTCCCCTCCCGGGGTACTTTTCACCTTTCCCTCACGGTACTAGTGCACTATCGGTCACCAGAAAGTATTTAGGCTTAGCGGGTGGTCCCGCCAGATTCACACAGGATTTCAGGGGTCCCGTGCTACTTGGGAAACATTCAAGGAAGCCGTCACATTACACCTACAGGGGTATCACCTACTACGCCAGGCCATTCCAGACCCTTCAGCTTCCGCAACGGTTTATCACTTCCCGCC
The DNA here is from genome assembly GCF_040120725.1 of Actinopolymorpha sp. B9G3. Lineage (NCBI taxonomy): Bacteria > Bacillati > Actinomycetota > Actinomycetes > Propionibacteriales > Actinopolymorphaceae > Actinopolymorpha > Actinopolymorpha sp. B9G3. The sequence continues at coordinate 3,162 of NZ_JBEEAB010000055.1, forward strand.
AGGTCAGCAGCCCCAGCAAAAACGCTCCCACAACCCCGCGCAGGCAACACCTGCCAGCTCTCACACCTACACGGTTTAGCCTCATCCGCTTTCGCTCGCCACTACTCACGGAATCACAATTGTTTTCTCTTCCTACGGGTACTGAGATGTTTCACTTCCCCGCGTTCCCTCCAACACCCTATGAATTCAGATGCTGGCGACTGGGCATAACCCCAGCCAGGTTTCCCCATTCGGAAACCCCCGGATCAAAGCTCGGTTGCCAACTCCCCAGGGATTATCGCAGGCTCCAACGTCCTTCATCGGCTTCTGGTACCAAGGCATCCACCGAGTGCCCTAAAAAACTTGCCAAACAACACCAACACAAAAACCCTCAAAAACACAACCCAACAAAATCAAGCCATGTCCTCAAGAATAAAGATGCTCGCGTCCACTATGCAGTTCTCAAACAACAAACACACCAGAAAAACCAGACACCAACCCCACAAAGAAGCCAGCCACCTGATCTCTCAGGACCCAACAGCGCACCACAACACCCCACCAACCAGCCCCCACCCCTTCCACACCCACCACCACCACAGCAGCAGCAGCAGGCAGTACCAGAACAGAAACCAACCAGCAAAGGCGCCAAACAGTCGACGTTCCACTAACAAGCAGCAGACCAACCGCCCACAACAGACCCAGAACAACTCCAGACCCACCAGACGACGACCCACCTGCTCCTTAGAAAGGAGGTGATCCAGCCGCACCTTCCGGTACGGCTACCTTGTTACGACTTAGTCCTAATCGCCAGCCCCACCTTCGACCACTCCCTCCCACAAGGGGTTAGGACATGGGCTTCGGGTATTGCCGACTTTCATGACTTGACGGGCGGTGTGTACAAGGCCCGGGAACGTATTCACCGCGGCGTTGCTGATCCGCGATTACTAGCGACTCCAACTTCACGGGGTCGAGTTGCAGACCCCGATCCGAACTGAGGCCGGCTTTTTGGGATTCGCTCCACCTCACGGTCTCGCAACCCTTTGTACCGACCATTGTAGCATGTTTGCAGCCCTGGATATAAGGGGCATGATGACTTGACCTCATCCCCACCTTCCTCCGAGTTGACCCCGGCAGTCTCCTATGAGTTCCCGGCATAACCCGCTGGCAACATAGGACGAGGGTTGCGCTCGTTGCGGGACTTAACCCAACATCTCACGACACGAGCTGACGACAGCCATGCACCACCTGTGCAGGACCCTTACGGACCCCGTATCTCTACGAGATTTCCCTGCATGTCAAACCCAGGTAAGGTTCTTCGCGTCGCCTCGAATTAAGCAACATGCTCCGCCGCTTGTGCGGGCCCCCGTCAATTCCTTTGAGTTTTAGCCTTGCGGCCGTACTCCCCAGGCGGGGCGCTTAATGCGTTAGCTGCGGCACGGAGGACGTGGAAAGTCCCCCACACCTAGCGCCCAACGTTTACGGCGTGGACTACCAGGGTATCTAATCCTGTTCGCTCCCCACGCTTTCGCTCCTCAGCGTCAGGTAAGGCCCAGAGAGCCGCCTTCGCCACCGGTGTTCCATCCGATATCTGCGCATTCCACCGCTACACCGGATATTCCACTCTCCCCTGCCTACCTCTAGCCTGCCCGTATCGAAAGCAGTCCCACAGTTAAGCCGTGGGATTTCACTCTCGACGCAACAAACCGCCTACGAGCCCTTTACGCCCAATAATTCCGGACAACGCTCGCGCCCTACGTGTTACCGCGGCTGCTGGCACGTAGTTGGCCGGCGCTTCTTCTGCACCTACCGTCACTCCCGCTTCGTCGGTGCTGAAAGAGGTTTACAACCCGAAGGCCGTCATCCCTCACGCGGCGTTGCTGCATCAGGCTTCCGCCCATTGTGCAATATTCCCCACTGCTGCCTCCCGTAGGAGTCTGGGCCGTGTCTCAGTCCCAGTGTGGCCGGTCGCCCTCTCAGGCCGGCTACCCGTAAAAGCCTTGGTAGGCCATCACCCCACCAACAAGCTGATAGGCCGCGAGCCCATCCCTGGCCGAAAAACTTTCCACACCCACCCATGCGGACAGATATGAACATCCAGTATTAGACCCAGTTTCCCAGGCTTATCCCAGAGCCAAAGGCAGGTTACTCACGTGTTACTCACCCGTTCGCCGCTCGAGTACCCCCGAAAGGGCCTTTCCGCTCGACTTGCATGTGTTAAGCACGCCGCCAGCGTTCGTCCTGAGCCAGGATCAAACTCTCCGTCGAAAACCAACAGAAAGCCCAAAACAGGCCCCAAAAAAACACAAACCCACAACACACAAAAA
>NZ_JBEEAB010000056.1:0-4639 GCF_040120725.1 Actinopolymorpha sp. B9G3
AAGGGCTTCATTTATTCCGAACGACACGCGCCGACATAGTCAAGATTTGGTTATTACAAGAAATCGTCGAGGTCGCTCCACGCGCACCAAACCGAGCCCACCACCTCACGAAATTTGAGACAGACCCACTAGTCGTACACACTGCGAGCTTAACGGCCGCGGCTGGCGCCGTGGCGCCTCGCCTACCGAGCTACACGAACATCGGGCCGCGCCGGAACCCATTTCACTTCGGGCGAGGTGGATGATCGATCTGAATAGCCAGCTCACCCCGCGGGAAGTCCTCGACGGTACACGGCAGGCTGCGAAACGCCCGTACTTGTTCCGGCGCCCCTGTACTCATTCGTCCACCTCCCGTCGCCACGCCAACGGCCAGGCTTCGCTGCCACGGTGGCTGATCGCCGAATTCATACGCTGTGCGGCCGGCTGTCCCTTGAGGGGGAATGCATGTGGGCAGGGATGGGGGGATGACGAGCCCACACAGTGTGAAGGGACGCTCGGGCGCCGGTTGCCAGGAACGCCCAAGTGCCGTGCGATCTCTTTTATGTGAGGCTGGCGTGTGCAACACTGAGGGCTTGATAACCCTCAGCAAGTACGATTCGTAGTATCGTCACAATGCATTCATCTGGTGACGAATTGCACCATCGTTGTAGTGCGTGGCTACTCGCAACTGTGGAGATCACCTCGGCCATGCAGGCAGGCACCGGCCCGGATGGGTTGTGGTCCCTCATCGCGAGCAGAGCCCGCGTAGCGTCCGACGCTGACGTCGCGCTTGTCGTCCTGCCCACCAGTGATCCGAACTGGCTGACAAACGTTGCCGTGGTCGGCGAGCAGGCCGACACGCTACTTGGCCAGCGGCTGCCTTTGAAGGGTTCAATCGCTGGACTAGCCATGATCACGGGCGAGACACAGCGCTGGAACGACTGGGCGAATTACGCCAACCTCTACCCTCCGGCGCGCTCATGGGTCGCTCCCTTCGGTCCGGGCATGAGCGTCCCGATCGTGGACCCCGACGGAGCCCGATTGGGCGCATTGCACGTCGGCAAGCGTCGGGGCCGGCCCAACTTCGACGACCTGGACGTGGCAATGCTCAGCTCATTCGCTTCGCAGGCCGTCCTGGCCAAGCAGAGGGAAGAACACCGCGCCCAGGCCGAAGAGCTGCGGCTGCTGGAAGAGCGCGACCGGATTGCCCGCGATATGCATGACCACGTCCTCCAGGAACTCTTCGCCGCCGGAATTGGGCTGCAGAGCATCGCCGCTGCTGCAGACGCCGAACCCGGTGCGCAATTGCGGCGGCGGTTGCTGGAGACGGTGGCCAAGCTCGATGACGTCATTGGCCAGATCCGTGCGACGATCTTCGGACTCCAACCTTCGCCGGTGCCATACCAGCAGTTCGGTGATGGTGTGCGGCAGCGAGTGTTGGACGTCGTTCGAGACGCCACCTCCTCGCTCGGGTACGCGCCGTCGATTCACTTCAACGGCCCGATCGAACTGGTAGGCGATGCCGTTGCCGCCGATCTTCTTGCGGTCGTCCGCGAAGCGCTGTCCAATGCCGCTCGGCACGCCGATGCCACCGAGGTCAGCGTCGAGCTCACTGTCAAAGGCACCGGGCTGACCGTCCGCGTCTCCGACAACGGCCGCGGCGTCGGTGGCACGACCCGCCGCAGCGGTCTGCGCAACCTCCGTGTCCGCGCCGAACGCCACCACGGCACGTTCACCGTCGACAGCCCCGGCGAGGGCACAGTCCTGACCTGGAACGTTCCTCTTCCTCCCGACCGGGCTGGCATCCCGGTTCAATCACAGTTCCCCGAAATGCAGCGTGACCTATGAAATCGACCGTGTTCCATGAAGTCGACGAGTGAGACCTCGACCCTCCTCATGCTCTCCCGAGCGCCCGCCACGCTGTCGAAGCGCCGGCGGGGTCTGCTGGACCAGCTCGACGCTGATCGACCCGAGCACAGCCTGTATGCGAATGACGGTCGATTGAGCACGGGCGGTTGGTGCGGCGTGTCGCGTGTTCGCCACCGACCTGTCAGGGGATAGTCCACCTCGAGGCGCACACCAACCGGTGTCCGCACCAGCCTTCGCACGCCAACTACGTGATCGCCGCCGCCCGCAAGGTCGTGGGAGTTCTCGCCGCGCGCGTACTCGGCTTCGATCCTGGCATCAGCGCAACGCAACGCGTGGGAAGCTACCTCCGCCGACCTGCAACGTCGTCCGAGTGGCACGGCGTGAAAGGTCCAGGCGATGGACGACCCGAGCCCACGCAACGGCGGAAGCATCGAGCTCGAGCTGCGGCAGGCGCTTCTGGACAGGGAACGCGCAGACCAGGAGGTTCGCAAGGCGATCACTAGCCATCTCGACCAGCTCGACGACGTTGATCGGCAAGACGCTACGGCCATTGCGCTAATCAGGGAGAGGGTCAGCCGGATTCGGTACGCCACGGCATTGCAGGCCGCCGGCAGGGCGGTTCCGGACCCCTCCTCGATGACCTTCACGAAGGCGTTCACGTCGGAACATCAGCGCAGGGCGCTACCTCGGCATCGCGGTGCGCGGAGATGGTGGAGAAGCCAGACAGGCCAGAAAGTAGCCGGACGCTCGGTGAGGCATCGTCGACAAGCGGGTGCTGCCATTGCCTTGACAGCCGCGAACCTGGCAACGACATCTCATGGTCAGCCATCCGTACTACCCTTTTACCAATCGCCGTTCTGGAGCCGGCGGCACGTCTACCGAGCCGATACCCCACTGTCTGATGGCAGCAGGTCACAGGTTCGTTAAGCCCAGCAATCGTTGACCATCGACATCGCCGCGCTGGCTCTGACCGGGGGGGGGGGCCAACCGCTTGGCGTTCAACGCGAGGAGACCTGGGCCCGCGTACTTGGGGTGTTGGTAACAACCCCTCCATGAACGCCGTTACCGTGTCCAGTTTGCTGAACAGGCCGGACTTCTGTTCCGGTCGTCAGCGTGGTCGGAACGGGTTGTCGATGTGGGCGGCTCTTTAGTCGATCTCGCCGCGTCGGTGCCGTTCGGCCTGCCAGACATCCCAGGCCTGCTCCAGTTGCCGAGTGGATGAGGCGGGCAGGCGTTGCCGCGTGCAGAGGTCACGAAAGTCCAGATCTGGCTCGGCCAGACGCCGGCGCTGGTCGGCACGCTGGTCAGGCAGTATCGCTGCGGTACTCAGGTCGGCTACCCGGCGGGCGCGGGCCAGCTCATCCAGATCAGCGGCAACGCGGTCCAGGACAGCCGCACCCGCGCGAGGTCGACTGTGACGTGGGCGGTGTCCGGCGAGTCGACGGCCGGGCGCAGGTTGACCGCCGCCGGATACTCACTGGTGTCCAGTTGGGCCAGCCAGTCCACACATCGCCGTAGCCATTCGACCTCGTCGCAGATCCGGTCATCGATGCTGTCGCGGCCGTCCAACTCGGCATCCTCATCGGGATCTTCAGGTGCCGGCCAGCCCTCCGCCCTCCGCTCACCGAGCGTCGAATCCACCTCTGCTCGGTCGGCGGCGGCCAGGATCTGATCCACTCGCGAGGGCGACAGCCCAACTGCTTTGGCCAGGGCACGGATCGAGACCCCTCGGTGTGGTCTGAGACCAGCGCCCATTCGCGTTCCCGCTCGGCCCCCTCCAGTCGCCATGCCGCCCGAGTCACCCGCGCCAACACCCGCCGTCGGCGACAGCCCGCCTCAACTGGCTTGTTGATCGATATCAACCGGACAGCCTGCCAGCAGGGTTCAGAAAACTGAACATGTAACGGTGTTCGTGGAGCCGTTGATACCGACCCCGAGTCGGTGGACGGCCTCATCGGAGAGTGACCGGACGGGCCGAAGACCCGGCGGCCGGTCGTCCGCACCAATACCGGCTGCGGCGGTCTTTTCGCAGGCAAGCCCCCTGTTCGGTGGGCAGGAGGCCCGGCAACATCCTGTTGTCATCTGGGTCAGCCGGGATCCATCCCGCCGGTGCATGCTCGTCGTTGATCAGAGTTCCGCCGGAAAGGGCAGACTGTGCCAATGCGTGACTGGCGTCCGCGCCGGGTCGACGGAGATGTGTCCACGTGCCAGCTTTGCCGCTCTTCGCTGCCGCGGTGTTGGAACCAGATCAGCGTGTGCGGCTTCGAGTCGCCCCCACCGGCGAACCCCTCGCCGGGTGTACCTCGTGGACGCGCTTAAGGTAATCAGTCCACCACACAAGGCTGAGAGTCCGCACTGCCTCGTCACAGACATCGCAGACACTCCCAGGAAGAAGGCTAGAGGTAAGCGCGTCCACCACCGTGCCGGCCGGCAGCCCCGCAAACAGGCACCGGCCAGCTTGTGAATACCCACGCCAGTCGCGACCTTCCGTGACTCGATATTCCCCGATGCTGTGCGTACCGTGAACTGGTAGACAGTGACGATTCCACATCCACGCCGGGCGGAGTTCGATCTCCGCGCGGATGGGATGGAACACAGCCGGCGAAAGCGTCAACTGTAGGAAAGTCATGGATCGGCTGAAAACCGTCGTTCGACGAAACGGTCCTAGTGTCCTCCGCCTGAAATTCGTGCGATATATCGGGCGAGGGAGTCGAGGATCTCCTCGGCGGTCTTCTTCCAGATGAAGGGCTTGGGGTTTTCGTTCCAGTTCTTGATCCACTCGCGGACGTCT
>NZ_JBEEAB010000057.1:0-4515 GCF_040120725.1 Actinopolymorpha sp. B9G3
CGAGATCGGCTGGCAGACCAACGGCCACGTCGCCATCGTCGTCATCGGCATCGTCCCTCCCTTCCAAGGCCGTGGCATCGGCGGCGACTTCGTGTCCCGCATGACCCACATGGCCTGGAAGACCCCCACGTCGGACGGAAGGCCAACCACCCGCGTGTGGCTGTGGACGGTCCCCGATGAACATCCGCACACCATCCCGAACTACCTCAGCCGAGGCTTCAGCGAGACCGAGCGGGGCAACGAGGCGGACTAGGGGGGTCTGTTGCCAGACGAAGGCCCGGAACGAACTGCGCTGCCGAAGCCCAGCTTGGAAGGTGCCGAACGAGCGCTGGTATGGATGGGATCATGCCTTCGTGCCCGGGCCCCGAGTGGCCTGGAGCGGCCTCCGTGTACCTGGTCTGATGGCACGTGGATAGCACGACGACGGTCAGATGGGAATCGTACATATCCGACGCTCAGAGCCCCATCTCAGGCGAGGGCGGCGGCCTGGAACGGACCGGAGTAGCCACCGTTGTCCTCGGTTAATGGCCCGCTAATGGCCCGGCCTGGACCCCTCGATGCGAACTATCGGCGCGACGATCGCGGTCGCCCAGACATACGTCACGCCATCTCTGGTCGGGACGGTCCGGCCGTGATCGTTGGCGTTGCTGTACTCCGCTCCTGTACGACCTGCGCGGCAGGTGCGACATCCCGCTGCACGGACAAGTGACTAGCATCGCTCGCCGGGAGCTGGCTGCCGTCTGATGAATGAATCGAGCGAGTGCATGAGCGATGACGTTCTCTCAGTGATTCCTACCGACCCGTACTGGCAACCAGACCGGGCCGCAGCTGATCGGGCCGCAGCGATCGCAGCGGAGTTGGCCCCGGGCCCGCCGGGCGGCGTCGCCGTCCAGATCGACATCACCTGGCACGACACACTCACCCTCGTCGACTGCGGCGCGAACCTCGAAAAGATCAGCTGCCCGCTCTGCCGCACGCCGATCGACACCGAGTGGTGGGCGGACCAGATCGGAGTCCGACACGATGACGGTTACACAACCCTCGTGGTCGAGGTCCCCTGCTGCGGCGGCACCACATCACTCGACGACTTGGACTACCACTGGCCGTGCGGCTTTGCGCGCTTCGAGATCGCCATCTGGAACCCCGAGCGCACCTGGTTCAGCGACGAAGAGCTGGCCACCATTGCCAATGCACTCGGGAACCCCGTCCGCCAGATCAGGGCCCACATCTGACCCTGACCGACGCCACGACGAGAGCCGACGATCCCCCTGGATTGGGGGGGCACGCGGAGGGCACGCGACCTTGTGACCCGCAGAGGCAGGCAACTCAATCGCGGCCTGCTCGTCTGCGCTCCGGAGGTCGTCGACCAGGTGCTCATCGTCGCGGGGCGTTGCAGGTCGTTGGGGTCACGCTGGGGTCAATCCTGCGTGCGATGAGAGCCCCAGCTTGGAAGATGTGCCACGTCCGCTGGATCGCGTCACGCGGGTGCCACGCCTGCTGGCGAGCCCGAGCTGGCCCGCACTCAGTCGACCGTGGTAACCGACAATCGCCCTGGCGTGCCGCACGATCGGGCACGTAGCGGGCACGCCGATCCGTGGTCGGCATGACACCACTACCAGGGGTTTGGGCGATCCTTGGCGGATCCCGGCTCACGGCGAGCATCGAGGTTCCTCAGCACGTCTGCAACGGCCAGGTCGTATCCGGTGGCGCGAGCTCCACTCCAGTTGAGTCCGATCCGGAGTCCGTCTTTCTCGAGGTTGGGCAGCCACTTGTCCAACCAGTCCTGTCCAGAGATCTCAACCGGCTCCATTCCGGCGTATGCCGGAACGTTGGCGATGATCTTCTCGGCACGGCTCCGCTTCGACCAGAAGGGCATGGCACGCGCGCCCTCAGGGTTGCGCGGAGCCGGGAAACCGGCGTCGTCTCTCACGGCGAAGGCTTGGCCGTTGGTGAGGAACTCCTCGTAGAAGGCGCTTGCCTGTGCGGAGGCTACGGACATGTTGTCGACGATCGTGCGGCTTCGGTCACGAAGCGTCAAGCATCCGTCGGTGTCGGTGCCTGCGCAACGCTCCCGCGCTGCCCGGCGCGACCGGCCGAGCTACGCATTACGAGTGGTTCTCGTGCGCAGGTCACCCCTCGATCAGAAATTCGCTGACCGTGGACTGTTCCTGGTATGTGTGGGTTGTTGAGGGCTGGTGACGGCCATTCGGGGGCACCTCGGGGGCATCGGTCGCCCAGGGACTGACGCCGCTCGACAGGGTTGCACCGATGTTGACGTGAGCCTGCGACAGGTGTTTGTACTCATCGCTGTACGTGCTGGCAGGGTTTGGAGTTCCCGATCTCGCGTGATGGTCCGGGTATGGTCGAGATGCTGGCCGTCGCGCATCTGTCGGTGGAGCATGGTCGCCGTGCCTGACCGCATACCCGCTCGTCCAGAGACACCTGACGCGGCGTCCGCGACCGAGGTTGCTAGTCCTGTCGATCTCGCCGCGATGGTGTTCGTTCCTGCCGGGTCCTTCGTCATGGGCTCGGATCGAACGGCGGTGCTGCAGCTGTGGGAACGATACGGCTGGGACCATCGGTGGATCGACGGGCAGGTCGGCGGCATTGACTGGATCGGCGAGCTGCTGGCCCACGAGGTGGAACTCGACGGCTTCTGGATGTACCGCGATCCTGTGACGATCGGCCAGTACCACCAGTTCATGCTGGCCACCGAGCATCCCGCGCCGGTCGATGCCGACATCCACGGCCCGTGGAACAGCGCCTGGGCTGACGGAGCGCCGATCCCCGGCAGCCATGACCTACCGGTGAGCTCGGTCAGCTGGGACGACGCCGCCGCCTACTGCAGCTGGGCAGGGGTTCGGCTACCTACCGAGGCGGAGTGGGAGTACGCCGCACGAGGACCTGCCAGCTCGATCTTCCCCTGGGGTGACGACTGGAGACCAGATGCCTGCCGTTCCGCCGAGGACACCGCTGGCCGACCATTCACTGACAACGACGAGTGGCGCCGCTGGCTCAACGGTGGCTCGACCCGACGCCAGTCCGACGGCAGGTTCGACCAGCCCTGCTGGCTCAATGAACACGTCGCCCAACTCGAAGGTCCCACACCTGCAGGCCGATATCCGGATGACCGCAGCTGGTGCGGTGTGCGTGACCTTGCCGGTCAAGTACGGGAATGGTGCGCCGACTGGTACGACCCCAACTACTACGCACACAGCCCGCGCCATAACCCGCCCGGCCCTGACGGCCCTGCCGGAACCGTCGCTTGCCGCTCGCTCCGCGGCGGCGCCTGGCTCTCCTCCGCCTACACCAGCCGCGGCGCGCAACGCCTGTTCTACCCACCGGACTCGCGAGACACCAACGACCACGGCTTCCGCCCCGTGGTACCCCCGGGTAGCGCACGGATTAATCGAGCGACGTCAGGATCGGCTCACCCCTGCCTTGCAAAGGCGTATTCGGTGTCCACGCTCAGCTGAGCGTCGACCGATCCGGCGTTCGGGCCGTCCTGACTTGACCGCTGCTGACCGTGACAGACCATGATCGGCCGCTCGATCTGGCACACAAGTGGCACGCCGGCTGCAAGCACAGCGGTCAGCTCCTCGCCGCACGCCCGCGGCGGAAGCGCTGGTACCAATCTTCGGAGGCCTCGTCGGCTAGGCGATCGAGGGCGGGGCGCGGGATGGTGATGTCGGCGTGCCCGGGAATCTCTAGAAAGTCGAGCAGTTGGCGAACCGTCGGGTCGTAGTCGGCGACCAGATCCTCATAGACCACGGTGTACGGGACCACGCCCCAGCGGTCGAACTGATCCTGCATTTCGGCCTCTTGCCGGTTGATGCCCATGAGCAGAAAGTCGAGATCGTCGTAGTCGTAGTGATGAATCACATCGGCGGCGCTGGTGCGCGGCGGCGCCTCGCCAAATACGGTGTCGGCGCGGTTGGGCCGGTGCCACTCCTGTGATCGGATCGCGCGCAGCCACGAGACCGCCGGGCGGAGCTTGTTTCGCCGGGTCATGAACACGTGTTTGCAGGCGGGAAAGACCGCCTCCCACGCCTTGGATCCATCGGGATCGACCACGCCCGGGATGATCCCCGCGAACAGAGCCGTCAGCTCCAGGTGCCCGTCGGCGTCGATGCCGTACTTGGAACCCATCACGCCGTTGGGCGTGGCAGCCTCGCGCCAGAGGAAGTCGCGCAGCTGCACGGCATCGCGGACGCCATATTTGGCCGGCAGCCCGTGGCCAGCCGGATCCTCGAGCCACTCGCGCGGACGCCCGGCGATACCGGTGTCCTCCAGCGCTTGGGTCAACATGGAGCTGCCCACGCGCTGGCTGAACCAAATGAGATACGACTGTCGGGGCGCTGCGACCGTCTGTTGCCCGACGTTCGGCATGAGCATGTAGGCGTCGTTGCTGGTGAGCGTGCGTGGGTGTGAGAAAGCCCCGCCGGGTTGGTGTTCGGCGGGGCTTGGTGTTCAGGTTGTCGGCTGGTTGATCATTCTGTCGTCACCTCCATCATT
>NZ_JBEEAB010000058.1:0-4377 GCF_040120725.1 Actinopolymorpha sp. B9G3
GCTGCACTGGCCGATGCTGCACTGGCCGATGCTGCACTGGCCGATGCTGCACTGGCCGATGCTGCACTGGCCGATGCTGCACTGGCCGATGCTGCACTGGCCGATGCTGCACTGGCCGATGCTGCACCGGTCAACGCTGCATTGGCCGACTCGAGCTACTGCCGGGACCCGGTTCCGTCGGCCTCGGCAATGATCATGCGCGGGAAACCGGCGGTTTCTACCGGCGCTGACCACCGCATTCCCGCGCATGGTCATGAGTGCCGGCCGATCCCGCCAACTTGCGACGGAGATGTCGGTGGGCGGAGGGAAGATCATCCGCGTGCCCAGTCCTCCCCACCTTCCGCCCGCGTTGCGTGGCCAACCGTTTCGACTCCTCGATGCGCGGCGGCACGGCCTGTCCGCGGACAGCCTCCGCAGCGGGCGCTTTCGCCGCGTACTTCGATCGGTCTATGTCGGCGCCGACGTGCCGGACACGCTCGGCCTCCGACTCGCGGCCGCCCGGCTGGTCTTGCCGGAGTCCGCCGTGTTCAGCCACCAGACGGCGGCGCAGGTCATGCACCTGCCGATCCCGGGCGTAGGCGTACCTCCTCTGCACGTCACTCTCCCGCGCCACGTATCCAGGCGGGCTGTCGCCGGCGTCGTGACTCACCAGTCGTCGGCCGTGCCGGCACGAAACTTCGATGGTTTCCCGGTCACGACGCCCGAGCGGACCTTCCTCGATCTTGCCGGCCAACTGTCGCTGGTCGACCTGACCATCCTGGCCGACGCCATGGTGCGACGCGGATTCACGACGACGAAGGCGCTCGCCGATGTCACGGGTTCGGCGACTGGCCGTCGAGGGATCGTGCTCGCCCGGAAAGTCGCCGCCCTGGCACGGCCGCGGGTCGACTCTCCGATGGAGACGCGGGTCCGTTTGCTGATCGTCCTCGCCGGGCTGCCATCTCCGGATCCTGGCTCGCCCGTCCTTGACGACGACGGCCAGTGGGTGGCGACAGTCGACTTGCGGTATCGGGCTCAACGCATCGCGATCGAGTACGACGGGGAGCTCCACCACAAACTCCGAGGCAAGTGGCGAAGGGACCTGACCACCCGCGACCTGCTCCGCGAGCTTGGCTGGCGCGTCATCGTGCTGACGTCAGAGGACATCTTTCATTCGCCACACCTCACGCTCCTGCGGATCCGCGACGCCTTGGTGGCACGAGGGCATCCGGTGGTCCCGGCCGAGCTCGACCACAGCTGGGAGACCCACCTCCTCCCTCGTTCCCTGGCAGCCTGACCCGCGAGGAGGAGCTGACGCTTTCATGATCATGCGCGGGAAACTAGCGGTTTCTACCGGCGCTGACCCCGCTTTCTCGCGCATGATCATGGACGCTTCTCTGGTCTCACAACCGTCGCCCGGCGTCGGGAACGTGGCCGCCGGCGCTGGACCGGAGACCTGGCGGTGGACGGTGGCGGGCGGTGGCGAGCGGTGGACGGTGGACGGTGGCGGGCGGTGGACGGTGGACGGTGGACGGTGGTGGACGGTGGCGGGCGGTGGCGAGCGTGGATGGTGGCTGGCGGTGGACAGAACCTGGCGCCGGACCCCCGGCGCCGGGACATACTGCCCCTGGACGCGAGCAGACCGGGCGATGCGGGCTGGGAGGCGTAGGGCGTGGCGGCGAGCGGGTCAACCGGCGGGACCATCCCGGCAGCACACGGCTTCGCGGACCTCCCGCCGCCAAGGATCGAGCCCGGTGCCCGCCAGCGGATCCGCGCCTCACACGCCAAGCACGGCCGCCGGATCGCGGTCGTCGACGACGACCCGACCGGCTCGCAGAACATGCACGGCGTCGCCGTGGTGACAGTCCTGGAAGACACCGAGTTCGCCTCGGCGCTCGACGCACCCGGCTCCTGCGCGTTCCTGCTCACCAACAGCCGCAGCATGCCCGAGCCGGAGGCGGCGACGCTGAACGCCGCGATCGGCCGTCGCCTCCACCACCTTGCCGCGCGGCTCGGCGCACCCGTGGAGATCGTCAGCCGCAGCGACTCGACCCTGCGCGGGCACCTCAGGGCCGAGGTCGGTGCCCTGACGGAAGCCCGCCGGGAGGTGACCGGCCGTGGCTACGACGGCGTACTCGTCGTACCCGCCTACTTCGACGCGGGGCGCTGTACGGCCGGCGACGTCCACTGGGCACGGGTCGGCGGGGAGCTCCTGCCCGTCGGCGAGACCGAGTACGCACGGGACGCGACGTTCGGCTACAGCGCGTCGAACCTGTGCGAGTGGGTGGCGGAGAAGAGCGCCGGCACAGTACGCCCGGCAGACGTGCACAGCCTCAGCATCGAGGACATCCGGCTGGGCGGACCGGCGAGGGTCGCAGAAGTCCTGACCGCCGTGAGCGACGGGGCGTTCGTCGTCGTCAACTGCCTCGAGGACGCCGACCTCGACGTGGTCGTCCTCGGACTGCTCGACGCCGAAGCGGCCGGCCGGTCGTTTCTCCACCGCACGGCGCCGTCGTTCGTCCGCGCGCTCACCGGACTCGATCCGCAACCTCCGCTGACATCCGCGCAACTCCGGGATGCCGGGCGCAAGGCCGGCCCGAACGCCACCCATCCCACCGCGACGTCCCACGGTCTCGTGGTCGTCGGCTCCCATGTCGGCCTGACCAGTCGTCAGGTGGCGGCGGCCCGTGGGCGCGGGGGGTTCAAAGAGGTGGACCTGGACGTCACGGCTGTCATCGACCCGACGCGTCGTGACGGCCACGTCGCCACGGTCACCGCGCGGGTGGTCACCGCGCTGCAGAATGCCGACGTCCTCCTCGCCACCAGCCGTACGCTCAGCCGCGGTCACGACGCGCTCTCCAGCCTCGACATCGCCCGCACCGTGTCCGCCGCGGTCGTGGACGTCGTACGCGGTGCGCGGGCAGCCGCCGCGCCGGCGTGGTACGTCGCGAAGGGTGGCATCACGTCCCACGACGTCGCGGTGCGGGCGCTGGAGATCCGCCGCGCCGAGGTGGCCGGCCAACTGTTCGACGGGATGGTGTCGGTGTGGCGGCCGCTGCGGGCCGCACCCGAGGTCATCGAGGTTCCGTACGTCGTCTTCGCCGGCAACGTCGGCGATGAGAACACGCTCGCCGAGGTCGTCGACACCCTGCGCGGGAGCAGGTGAGCCCGCGAACCGCGAAGCCGTAGGAAATGCGCCACACAAGCGCGACGCCACACGAGAAGAGGTGCACATGACAGACGTCGGATGGGTCGGGCTGGGTGCGATGGGGTCACCGATGGCGTCATGCCTGGCGGCGGCGGGGCACCACGTGACGGCGTATGACATCGACCCCGCTCGCGCCGAGGCCCTCGCGGACGCGGGCGTACGCACCGGAACCTCAGCCGCCGCCGTGGCCGACGGGGCGGAGGTGCTGGCGATCATGGTCGCGACGCCAGACCAGGCCGAGTCCGTGCTCTTCGGCAACGGCGACGGCGACGGCGATGTTGCGGGCACGGGCCAGGCCGGCGGCGGCGCGGCAGCGGCACTCGCAGCCGGTTCGGTCGTACTCGTCCTTGCCACGGTCGGCCCCGCGGCGGTGCGGTCGTGGGCACACCGGCTCGCCGAGCGCAAGCGCGGCGTGGAGCTGGTCGACGCACCGGTCTCCGGCGGCACCGCCCGGGCGGCGGCCGGCGAACTCGTCGCGATGGTGAGCGGACCCGAGGCCGCTGTGACCCGCGTACAACCGCTGCTCGACGTCCTCGCCAGCCGGGCACCCCTCGCCGGTCCGACGGCGGGAGACGGCCAGAAGGTGAAGCTGGTCAACCAGCTGCTTTGCGGCGTACACATTGCGGTCGCGGCTGAGGCGTTGGCGTTTGCCGAGGCGATCGGGCTCGACGCGGGCGCGTGCTGGGAGATCATCCGGCACGGCGCGGCGGCGTCGTTCATCCTTGACGACCGGGGCGAACGCATGCTGCACGGGCCTTTCGACCAGCCCAGGAGCGCGCTGGACATCTTCGTCAAGGACATGGGCCTCGTCACTGACGCGGCACGGGCGGCCGACTACCCGACACCGCTCGCCACCACGGCCGAACAGCTCTACCTCGCGGGCCGTCGGGCAGGGCTCGGCCGACTCGACGACTCGGCCGTGATCGAACTGCTGCGCGGCAAGCACGAAGGGGGCGGCGCCTGACGGGACGGCGCTTGGGACGGCACCAACGGCGTACCCTACGGCGCACCTCAGGCGTGCGATCCTCCCCGGACGGGGAGGAACCTGGCATGACCAGGCAGCTGACCGAACCCCCGGGTGCACCCGCGGGGCCGACCGGCAGGGTCGCCCCGGTCGCCGCGGCGGCGGCGCTCGGCGGCTTTCTCTTCGGTTATGACACAGCTGTCATCAACGGTGCGGTCGGTGCGGT
>NZ_JBEEAB010000059.1:0-3745 GCF_040120725.1 Actinopolymorpha sp. B9G3
ATCTACCCCACCACCCAGGCCCCACGCCTGCCAAAACCTCACGAACAGCCCCGCCGCAGGCACCGACACCAATAGCCGTTCGACCAGCAGGCCGATCACCGTTCCATCCCGGCCCGTTCCGCCCGGCTCTGGCCAACGAACCCCGGTGTCCGCAGACGGCGCGCGGCACCGGGTTCATCCCGGTCGCGAGAAACTGAGTTCGAGCCGAGCGCATCCGTCATCGGTGAGGAGCGTCCGGAGTGCGGCCGCATCGGCCCGCCGGTGGTGCGAAGCCTCAAGCCGTCCGCAGAGGGATCCGCGATCGGACAGGTCGGGTCAAGGTGAGTGCGGACGCGGGTGCGTGCTGTTGGCTGATGTGGCGGCCGGATTGGCCGTCGCCGACGCCGCGGTTTGGTAGAGAACCGTCGCTCGGCCTCACCCGTCGAGGGGTGCGTCATGGCTGCACTGTTGATCGGCTACGCCAGGGTGTCCACCGAGGAGCAGGACCTCACCGCGCAACGAAACGCGCTGATCGAACTCGGAGTCGACCAGACCAGGATCTATGTGGATCATGGACTGACAGGCACGAATCGGGACCGACCCGGGCTGCGCGAGGCACTGGCCGCCTGCCGGGCCGGTGACACGTTGACCGTCACCAAACTCGACCGGCTCGCCCGGTCGCTACCCGATGCTCGCGCCATCGCCGAAGACCTCACCCGACGCCAGGTGAAGCTGAGCCTGGGCCGCAGCGTCTACGACCCGACCGATCCGGTCGGGCGGTTGCTGTTCAATGTGCTGGCCATGGTCGCGGAGTTCGAGGCTGACCTGATCCGAGCTCGCACCCGTGAGGGCATGCGCGTGGCCAAAGCCAAAGGGCACCTGCGTGGCAAGCAGCCCAAGCTCAACCCACGCCAGGAAGCTCACCTGGTCGAACTGCTCGGCAGCGGCGAGTACACCATCGCCGAAGTCGGCGACTTGTTCGGCGTCGCGCGAGCCACTGTCTACCGGGCCGTCCAACGCCACCGCACCGCATCGGTGACCGTCCCGAACCCGCCAACCGCGGCTGCTGGACGGCATCGCGCACCTGGCGCACCCGGCCCGGCCCCGCAGCCCAAGCCGGATCCCACGCACCGACCACGGCATCTCGCCCGCGACGACAGCAACAGAACAGGACCGTCATGACCAGCAAGACCCGCGCGTACACGGGCCGCTAACCAGACACCGACCACCACAGGGGCCGGCCCCTTCCGCACCAAACACCGACGCAGGAAGCCGGTCCTCAAGCGGCTCCTCTTGCGGACGGCTACATGGCCGGGTGCAACGTCCTCTAGTCTTCACCCCGTCTTCGATGCAGAGTGGAACCTGCGCGGAGCGAAGGGCGGGATCGACATGAGCAACAACGCTGGAGCCGCAGGCGGGGGCGCGATCTACGGCTTGGGCATCTTTGGTGCCTGGGTCTACTACTGGCAGCAGGCCGACGGCTTCTGGGAGTATGCATTGGCGATCATCCAGGGCATCTTCTGGCCAGCTTGGATGGTCTACGAGGCTCTTCGCGCGCTTGGCGCCTAGACGGTATTGACCCAGCCGGCCTGCGGTCGATCGAACGCATCGACTCACTGTCTGCTCGGCCCAACGCGATGTCTTCGCGCTCAGTCAACGTCAAGCACGGACCCTCCAGATTGCGTCACCGCCGCGGCCGGGCCCCACCAGCAGCGATCAACCGCCGGCGACCTGCAACCCGGTAGCAATCCCCGAGCGGCCCGCAACCAACCGTGCCCCGCCCATAGGCACCGCCGTTCGTCTCACCAAGCGATCCCTGACCGGACACCGACAGCTCGCAAGGAAAGCGAGACGAACGCACGGACATGCCGATGAGCGGGCATGCGAATCGAGGTCGGGCGCGCCCGCTGCGCGCTAGGCGATCTCCACCTCGATCACTTCCCAGTTTCGTGGGCAGGCGGCCACGAGGGCCTCGCCGAGATGTCGCCGGAAGAGCAGATGACGAAATGACTTGAGCCTGTCCCCGAACACTTCGGGTGACGCAAGGACGTCGGAGGTGGACACCAAGGCGTCGCCGACAATCGGCGCCTCGTTCTCGCTCACAGGCAGCCACTTCCAGCGCCCACACTGTCCGCAGGACGACCCCGTCCTGTCGCCCTCGAACTCGCCGTGTCGCGCCCGCACAGCCCGCGCTAGATCCCCTGGCGGGTGCCAGGGTTCGACCGTTTGGGCGGGGAGGACCTGCTTCACCCCGGTGGGACCCTTGCGTGACTGGTGCACCTCTCCCAGCTCGACGGCGAACCGCCCGGCGATATCGGCGGCCAGCCCCGCCGAAACGCAGACCACGTCGTAGCGCCAGTTCGGCATCCATACCTCGGCGCCCGGGAACTTGCTCCCCTGGATCACGAGCGCGCCTGACTGCTCGACCAGCGGCGTACCGCAGCCTCGACACCACCCGTCCTCGCCATACATCGGTCCCAGGCCATATGAGTCTTCGGGCCAGGGCCAGCCCGGCGTGAAGCGCGGGGAGAGGGCCACCCAGTCAGCCGACGATTCTCGCACCGGGCAAGTATCTAGGTGGACCGCATGAAGCGCACTCTCCTGCCGCGAGTCGCTCGGGGCCTCCGTCAGATTGGCTCAAGATCGAGTTCGACCAGGTAACCGTTGAAGTGCAAGTCGCCGCGGACACCTCGGTGCCGTCAACACGCTCTGCTGACCTGACTTCTGCGGTGCCCGGGACGGGGTAAAGCGTGCGCCTGTCACCGCCCGGTGCAGGCGCGTAGCGGCTGTAGGCGCACTGGATGCTTCGCACCTTCCCCTTGCGGACGACGGCGTCCTCTTCTAGGTCGTGGTGATCCTCTTGATGGGTGACTTGGGTGGCAAGGTCGCTTCCGATGGCGGCCTCAAGCCAATCCACATCTGGATCGGCGGCCAGGTTCCATTCGACGGAATCGTTGACTGAAAACGGCTCGCCGCAGCACTCCATCTGCCAGTCGGAGTACCAGACGAGGGCCACGCTGCAGTCTCTCACTGATGCGCACTCATCTGCCGCGGAGCGTCGGGTCTCTCTCGTCTCAATGGACGCCGACCTCGCCTCGTCGATGTCCGTATGGGGAACCTTCCGCGTACGGATAGGGACGGCCGACCGCGACGTTCCCTACTTCGGTGATTGCCGAATTGCCCTCTCCATATGGGATCAAGGCGCCGCTGACGCGCGGCAACGCACACCCGCACTACCAGCATGTGTGCCTCGTAGCCGGACTGGAGTGTCCCTGCCAAGTGCCATCCTGTGCTTCCATGACGCCAAGAATCGACACCATCGTGATCGACTGCCCCGACCCCGAGGTCCTCGCCGCGTTCTACGCCGAGCTGCTCGCCATGCAGATCCTGCGGCGACCACCGGACTTGATGACGATCGGGCGGGAGGGTGAGCACCCACGGCTGGCGTTCCAAGCCATCGAGGAATACCACCCGCCGCAGTGGCCCGACCCGGCATACCCAAAGCAGGTCCACCTCGATATCGGCGTCCCCGATGCCACCGCCACAAGGGCATGGCTCCGCGAGCATGGAGCCACCTGGCACGAGGACGGCACCGACTGCCAAGTCTGGTCCGACCCAGCGGGACATCCATTCTGCGTGGCCCACGACACCTGGTCGGCACCTACGATCGGCGGAATCGTGCTGGATAGCGAGGACCACTCCGCCCTGGCCGCGTTCTACGCCGAGCTACTCGGACTGCACCAGACCAGACACGAGTGGGACAGCT